>JALVQH010000341.1 GCA_027031505.1 Campylobacteraceae bacterium
TTACAAAAAACACCACAATCCTTACTTCCTGATTCCTACTTCACGTCCCCCTTTCTTCCCCCTTTTTACTCCCCACTTTCCCTCTGTGAAAGTGCTATACTTTTTGCGTTTAACCCAGGGGTTAAATTTACACAAGGAGTTCTACATGAGAGTAGAAGTTTCCAGGCGGCGGTTTCTCCAGAACACCGTTGCCTTGAGCGTCGTCGGCGGATCGGCACTGAGCCTCGGAGCCCTCGCCGCCGAATCGGCGCATGCCGGTTCGCTGCCCGAAACCGCCACGACCCGGACCGGCACCGGCCGTGCGGAGGAGATTCCCACGCTGTGCGAAATGTGCGTCAATAAGTGTGCCGCGATCGCACGGGTGGAAAACGGAGTGATCACCAAACTCAACCCAAATCCCCGCTTCCCCAAATCCCGCAACATGCTCTGCCCCCGCGGCAATGCCGGCATCCAGGCACTCTACGACCCCGATCGGCTCAAAACACCCCTGATCCGCATCGGCAAACGGGGAGAAGGACTATTCAAGGCGGTCAGCTGGGACGAGGCGTACGATGCCATTCTCAACGGCACTGCCGATTTCAAAGGGCTCAAAACCATCCTTGACGAAGAGAAGGACAACCGCTCAACGATCGGCTACTGCGCCGGAGAGGGGATGGCGGAGCATACGTTCCGCTCATTCCTCTCCGACAAGATCGGCTCCTCCAATTTCGTCAATCATGCCTCCGTCTGTCTCCAGACGACGGTTGCGGGACATGCCCTGACCCTCGGCGGTTACGGTGCCGTCGATTTCGAGAACGCCGAATACGTCATCATGGGCGGTGCCAACCGTGCCGAGGCGATCGTCACCCCCGATACGATGGATCTCTTCAAGCGCACCCGGGGACGGGGAGCCAAACTGGTCTGCGTCGACCCACGCTTCACCAATACGGCAGCCAAAGCCGATACCTGGGTTCCTATCCGGGTTGGAACCGATCTCGCTTTTGTCCTTGCGCTCACCTGGGTCGCCATGAGCGAGAAGCTCTATAATGCCGAATTTCTCGCTGAACACGCCAAAGGTTTCGAGGAGTACAAAGCCCACATTCTCAGCAAAAACTATACCCCGGAATGGGCGGAGAAGATCACCGGTATTCCGGCAAAAACGATCAAGACCATTGCCCGGGACTTCATGCGACATGCCCCGAGAGCGATCTATTATCAGGGGCGCCGCTCCACCTTTTCGGCTCAGGATTTCCAGCTGAGACGAGCCCAGGCGATGTTCAGCGCCATGGGAGGCGGTATCGATGTGAAGGGGGGGATCATCTTCGGCAGGAAGCTCCCCCTCGGCGCGCATGAGATCAACGCCCCCATGTATGCCAACGCAGGAGAGCGGGTTGACAAAGGGGTAGCGGCCATCCTCGGCGGTGCAGGCAGCTGGATCGGCTGGCGCAACCGCATCATCGAGAAGAAAACCCCCTACCCCGTCCGCGCCATGTTTACCTACAAACAAAACCCCATGCTCACCATCCCCAACACCGCCAAAACCCGCCGGCTCTTCGAGCAGATGGATCTCGTCGTCACCATCGATACCATGCCGAGTGACACGGTGATGATGAGCGACGTCGTCCTTCCGGAATCCACCTACCTCGAGCGGGAAGACCCCGTCCGCTCATTCGGCGGAGTTGAGCCCGCTATCGCGCTGCGGCAAAAGGTGATCGATCCTCTGTTTGACACCCGACCGGTCTTTGATATCCTCGCCGGACTCGCAAAAGTTCTCACCCGGCCACTCTGGGCCATCACTCAGAAGTACGATGAGGATGTTCAGGATGAGATCAAGGGGAAATCTCCCGAAGAGGTTGAAGCCTATTACAAAGAAAACGGCTTCGACCTCACCGACGCTTTCCCCGGCTCGCAGAAGGAGATCAACCGACACATGGTCGTCAGCAAGTGGGGAGAGACCGCATGGAATACTCTCCGAAAAACCGGGGTCTTCTACCCGGAGATGGAGCAGAGTTTCCGACAACTCGGCGCCAACCGCTTCCGGTACTATCTCGAAAACAAAAAGTACTACTCCGTCAAAAAGGGAAAATTCGATACCCCATCCAAAAAGATCGAATTTATTCTCCCGAATCTGGCGAAGAAAGGGCTTGACCCCGTGCCTGTCTGGCGTGAAGAGATGCATGTCACCGCCCCCGAAGGCAAATTCAAGTTCGTCACCGGACGCCATGCCCAGTTCACCCAGAACGGGACACAGAACAACGCTGTCCTGCTCGATCTGATCCACGAAAACTACCTCTGGATCAACGCTCGAGTTGCCCGGGAACGTCACATATCCTTCGGGGACACCGTCGAAGTGCGCTCCCGTGTCGGCAGCATTCAAATCAAAGCCTACCCCACCGAAGAGATCGCCCCGGACACTCTCTTCTTTGTCCACGGTTTCGGAGCCCGGAGCTCTGCCCTGCGCCGTGCCCATGGAAACGGTGCATCAGACAATACTATCATCGAAGACATCATTGAACCCTATTTCGGCGCGGCAGCCATGCATGCGACGATCGTCGATGTAAGAAAGGTGTAACATGGCACGATACGCAATGGCATTAGACTACAAAAACTGTATCAACTGCAAGGCGTGTGAAGTTGCGTGCAAAGAGGAGAACGGCGTCCTGCTCGGCGCCGACAAACACCGGATCTGGGTAGGCGCCAATGCCCCCTCCGGAAAGTGGCCCCATCTGGACATTGTCTCGAGCACCTTCATGCCCGGCCAGTGTCAGCACTGCGAGGACGCTCCCTGTGAAGAGGTGTGCCCGACGCATGCAACGTATTATGACGAGAACCATGTCGTCCGGGTCAACAGTGACAAGTGTATCCTCTGCAGCTACTGCATGAACGCCTGCCCGTACGATGCCCGCTATGTGGATGACCGTA
>JALVQH010000342.1 GCA_027031505.1 Campylobacteraceae bacterium
ACTGCACGGTGTCTTTGAAACGGTTGTTGCCGATGGCGGCAAAATCGTGGGGAAACTCCTGATAATAGGCTTTACCCCCGTCGCGGATCGTCATCTGCAGGTACGGCTCAGCGCTCAACATCCGATTCTCGATCGCCCCCTCCCGGATATGCAATATCCCCTCCTGGCCGTAAAAATGGGTAACCGCCGCCCCGAGAAGGATCACAAGAAACGCCAGATGAAACACAAAACGGGGCGGATGGCGCCACATCCTGTAGCGTACCATCACCCCGGCCAGATTGACCCCGGTCAACAGTATCGCCGCCTCATACCACCAGCTGTAGTAAACCAGCACCCGTGCCGTGGAGGTTCCGTAGTCATTTTCAAGGAACGTAGCCACCCCCGCACCGATACCGAGGATAGCAAGGAGGAGGAAGGTGGTTTTGAGGGAGAAGAGGATGGTAGTGAGCTTTTTCATGTGTGCTTCGCTTCTTTAGTATATTCGTGTATTGGTGTATTGGTATATTGGGTTATTCCATTGTTCGTTTTCCAATACACTAATATACCAATATACCAGTAACGACGGGCAAAGCCCGTCAAATCAACCCATTCTTCCGCAGATACTCTTTCCACTCCGCTTTCTTGTACTTGCCGCTGTCAACCCCCTGGACGAATTCCATAATCTTGCCCAACACTTGCGGTTTGGCGTAGCCGGGGAGCTGCCAGATTTTGTGGCCGTGGGAATCGAGGAGGATGATATTGGGGGTCACTTTGACCTTGTAGAGCATGATGAGGCTCTGGAGGGTGGTGTCGTTTCCGAGGATGGTGTAGGTCTGAGGCTGATCACGGGGGATGTTGTAGAGATCAAATCCGTCGGCGACTTTGCTCAGGTAGGGGTCTTCAGCCAGATCGTGGCGGGTTTTTTTGCAGTAGGGGCAGGTGGCAGTGTCGAACATGATAAAAATCGGTTTGCCGGTATAGGGGATGCTTGAGGTGTGTTTGACCCGGTCGCCCGCAAAAGTGTGGGTGGCGTGGGCAGTCGTTTGCACCTGTGGACGGGTGGTATTGGCCTCTGCAGCATGCGCCGAAACCGTCAGACCGGTGGCGATCACTGCTGTCACGATCATCCGTCTCACTTTTTTCCCTTTCCGACATGGATACCGTGGGCGTCGTAGTAGGATTTGAGTGCCTGATACACTTCGCTTTTTTTGCGGTCTTTCCCTTTCCAGGCACCCTCCTTGACGAACTGCAGGGTCACTTCGAACTGTCTGGGGGGCATGTAGCCGGGCACCATGAAGATCGACTGCGACTTCTTATCCATGAAGATCAGTGTCGGAGTCGCATCAAGGTGGTAAATGCTCACGAGGGTTTTAGTGTCGACATCCATCATCTCACCGTTGTGGAGGAATTTGTGACGCTTCTCGGCGGCAGCGTTGATATAAACCGGCGTCACGGTGTCGGTGATCGCTTTGGCCAAATCACGGTTTCCGGTCACATCCGCCTGGAGCTTCTGCGTATAGGGATCGGCCGGCTGACCAAACACCAGCAGCAGCGGCTTACCCTCTTTGGGAGCGATCCGGGCACCATCGTTGAAGATTTCATAAAATTTTGAGAGTACCGGACTCGGAGCGGTTTTAGCAGCCTGAGATTGAGAAGCTTCGGGTGGGGTCGATACAGCTGCAGGAGCCGGGACGGGGGTGATTTCAGCGTGTTTGACCGCCGGTGCATCGGTGATCTCTTTGGCTTCTTTGGTGCTGGAACCACACCCCGACACCAAAAGGACAGCCGATGTGGAGAGTACGATGGCAATGCGTTTCATGCGAATCCTTTAATGTATATTGAACCCACTGTAGTGTAAATCCTTTAAAGTCAGGCAGGGTAGAAAGGAGGCTTGCATATATGTGTGTCATATACATTACTGCCTGACTTGAAAAGATTCATTGGGTACATTGCCTCAGCGGAGGATTCCTCCGCTGAATAGCCTATTATTGATATCCAGCATGCACGATCCTGTCAGGAGCAGGGACTTCCTTCCCGTTGTGCAGGGTTGAAGCCCTGCCTCCTTGTCCGATACGTATGCCGAATCTATCACCATGGACTCTCTATTTGGCACCCGCTTTGAGCAGTTTGCTCATGACGTCCTGGTGTGCCTTGTCTTTGAGGATGCCTGGTGTGGTGTTCACCTTGTCCCACAGCGCTTTGTTGCTCATGTTTTTGTGACATCCGAGGCAGACACCGGTGCGCTCCATCTTGTCGCGGATATCCTGATCGAGTGCCCGGGAAGCCGGCCAGTGGGATCCGACGGTGACGATCTGCTTGCCGGTCTTGCGATCGACCACTTTGGACCAATCGTAGTTCATGCCCGGGATCGCTTTCATCTGCACCGTGGTGTGTGATGAGGCGAACTTGCCGGTAGCCAGATCCTGAATATCGATTTTGAGGTCTTTGTCCTGATCGGTCAGGAATTGACCATCTTCGATACCGTATCCCAGCGATTTGGGATTGGAGTGGCAGCTTTCGCAGGTACGGGCGTTTTTGCCGGTTGTGTGAGGCTGTACCGGGGACATATCGATGCCGTTGACTTCGAGACCGTTGTCCATAACACGGGCTTGTTTGTTGAGCGTAATGGTCTCACCATCCGGCCCAATAATAGTATAAGTGACCTGACATCCGGGAATGATCGGGGTAACAAGTCCTTCACCGTTGATACCGAGGATCGGATCTTCCCATCGGAGATAGCTGCGGGTCTCATGGGCTTTTCCGATCTGTTTCTTCCCTTTGGTGCCGAGAACCGATTCGCTGGTTTCACCATTGGCAAAATGGGTGCTGCCGCTGGCGATCCAGTCGATTTTGGTCTTCCCTTTGGTGTAATCCACTTTCACATGGCAGCCGTAGCACTGCGGCGCCCAGTCGGCATGGCAGCTGTAGCACTCGAGATTGTCCATGTGCGCCTGGACTTCATCCATGGCCACTTTGCCCGCTTCGGTTTTGAACGAGTTGTTGACATGCTTCTCTTTAAGGAGTGGCACTTTCAAGTCTTTGCCGCTGGCAAGATGGACAATGACATCTTTGCCTTTCCTGACCACATTGCCGAAGGGGTTGCCCCGGGCGGTCAACAGATAGCCGTCCATCGGCTTATACACCGTACCCTGTGTCATCCACTGAGGCAGTGTGTCGGTCAGGCCGCGTGCCTTGTCGGGTGCACCCATGGCAAACTCTTTTTCTCCATAACCGAGTTTAAGCTCCCAGGGGAATTTGCGGGTGGTACCGTGGCAGTCGCTGCACTCGATCTCTACTTGTCCGAGTGTTGAACCGAACAACGTACCGTCTCCGTGCATATCGATCGAGGTGTGGCAATCCTGACAGGTCATGCCGGCCGTGAAGTGCAAATCCTCTTTGATATGCTTGTAGCGCTTGCCGTGGGTCTTCAGCTGCGCTTTGCCGCCGGGCATCAGGGGTGAGCTGTAAGGCTGTTCCATCAGCCCCATGTAGCTGACACCGATCCGCTTGCCGCGGTTGTGGCAGGAGTTGCATGTCTCAGGGTGGATACCGCTGAAGGTCACATCCGTAGTGGGGATATGGACTTTGGCTTCGCGAGTCCCCTGCAATTCGTGTACCAGCAGGTGACCGTGCTCTTTTTTGTCAATATTGGGATCTTTCCCTTCGTAGATCCCCTCATTGCCATACGGAACGTGACAGGCTGAACATCCCATCCCGCGCCAGTCGCCGCGCCCTTTGCGTCCGCGTACCCCGATATGGCACCGCTGGCAGTCGCTGCGCTGGTAGGTGATCGAGGCAGCATACGCCACACGGGCATGGTAGGCATCGTCACTTTCGCCCGGTTTCTTTTTCAGGTCGGCATGATCACCTGGAGGCAGGGGAAGCTGCTTGAGCTCAGTGGGGAATTGATCGGGAAATTTGTCGATCATGGCAACCATGTACTTTTTGTACGCTTCCGTTCCCCACGCGGGGGTCTTGCCGTCCTCATCTTTGACATCGTAGTCGGCAAACTTCACTTTTTTGGTCGGCTCGGTACCCCAGGTGTGGAGGTTTCCCTGGATTTTACCCGCTTCGGTGGCCATGAGGGCTTTTTTCATATTGGCCACCGTATCGGCATGGCAGATGCCGCACGTCTTATCCATCACCCAGTAGCTGCCCGGATCCCGGACGAAATCGGCCAGTCCGCCCGGGTGGGCTTTGGGAGCCCCTTTGTGTGCCGCTTCGGCCGTACCGGCTTTGGGGTCGCCCCCGTGACAGACCGTACAGCCACCGGAATCGCCGAATCCCCTGCCCATCTCTACGATCTGTTTCATCATGTCGGACCTGGGATCGCGAATCGACTCGATACCCTTGTGACACTTCACGCAGCTGTCGCCGCCGGTGACACTTTTGACGGGGACAGTTGTCCCCTTCTCATGTGTCATACCGGCAGAGAAAGCCCATGCGGTTGTCACGACCGTCGCCAAAAAAGCGACTTTGAGTTTCGCAACCATGTTGTTCCTCCTGTGTGTGCCGTCACGGCACCGTGGGTTCACGAGGCACCATTCAGCCAATCTGAATGCATCAAACCTCTCCTGCAATTTTAGCTTCTTTGCGTGCCTGCAAAGTGCCGGAAATTTTTCAGGATGATTTCAGGTTATGTTTTTGGTTGATGGGGTATAGAATCGTGGTTGCAACACATTTGACGGTCACATGCGGTCGCTTGTGGCGAGTTTGACTCCCAGACCGATAAACAGGGTACCCAGACCGCGATCCAACCATCGTGAGATGTTTCTGTTGTGACTGAGATAGCCTGCCAATTTTCCCCCTATCAGGATCAATGGGGGTTCAATAAAAGCTGCAACAATGAGAATCAAAATACCGTGCAAAAAAAGCTGTGCACTTACCGATCCCGCCCCGGCCTCAATAAACTGGGGAAGAAACGCCAGGAAGAAAACCGCTACCTTTGGGTTCAATATCGAAACCAGTACGCCTTGCTTGAACAGTGTCTGTAAATGTGCGGGAGAGGTCGAACCACCGGCTGACAAACGGGTTCCCTGAGAGCGCAGTGCCTGTATGCCAAGCCAGATGAGATAGGCAGCACCCACCCATTTGACGACTGAAAAAGCTGCAGCAGACGTAGCCAAAACAGCCGATAGACCCAAAGCCGCAAACAGCACATGGATGAGGGTTCCTGACCAAATACCAAGCATCGCCGCAAATCCTGACCGCACACCTCTGTGTGCCGTTTGACCGAGTATGAAAGCCATATCCGGACCCGGAGACAGGTTGAGCAAAACGGCAGCGGTAAAAAAGGTGGCCCAGTGTGCCAGAGAGTAGTCAAACATCATTTGGGTTCCTTCTGTTAAAACTTCATTGATTGAGTATTATAGTCTTTTTTTCAAAACATCTTCCAAAAATCAAAGTGCCCACAAAGTGCCCTATTTTCCTCCACTGCTTCAAACGCCTCTAAGGGCGGTTAGATTACAATGGGCAAAAACGAGGTGGTGCATGATACGAGCGTTTCTCCTGATTGCCGTATGGATGTCGGCTCTCTCGGCCGACATTCTCACAACATCACAGCTGGGCTGGATGCACAATCTCAATGATGCCAGAGAACAGGCACTCAAAACGCACAAACCCATTATCCTTTTTCTCCATTCCCGCCGCTGTTTTTACTGCCCGAAAATGATCGAAGAGGTGTTTCCCGATCCCAAAGTCGCGGCCTTTCTCAAGGCAAACTTTGTCCGGCTGGATCTCGATGTTGCCACCGGCAGCGACAGCATCGAAGAGGACGACGCGGGACAGGCGCCCGAGCGGTTTCTCGTGAGCATGACCCCGGCGTTTGTCTATATGGGACCCAAAGAGGAGAAACTCTATCGCAAAGGGAAAAAACACATGATCATTTATGGCTACTGGAAACCATCGGAGTTCATCCGCTGGGGCAAAGAGGCACTCAAACGCTTCCACAAACTCTACGGCGGGCAATACCCCCCTCTCTCCGATCCTGCAAGGAGTTCCCATGCGCAATAACCGGCTTCAGCTGATAGTTCTCTCATACGTTTTTCAGAGGGTTCATACCATCATACCCCGGATGCTGCTCATTCCCCTGCTGATTACCCCCTTCCTCCGGGGCAAATCCCACGCCCCCCACGTCACGCAGGAGAAGATCGGGCAGCAATATTACCTCCACGCCTGCGGCAGCTGTCACGGCTCCGGCAAACTCGGTGGCAACATGGCGACCGTCCTTGAGTGGAAGGGGCTGCTGGCCAACCACGCCAAGGAGCTCATTGGGCTCCACGAGGACGAAAACGGCACCGCAGGGATCATCGCTTACCTCAAAAGCGACTGCTTCACCAGAGAACACGACCATCTGCTCAAATTCTTACAGGAGTTCGCGAATGATTCGGAGAGTATTCCGACCTGCTATTAGCTTGCCGAGCCTGCTGGACGAGCCCAATTGTCGAGACTGGATGCAAGGACAACAGCAATGAAAATCCTCCTCCTCGAAGACGACACCCTCATCGGCGAGCAGATCCGTGATTATTTCGAGCTCTTCGACCACAAAGTCACCTGGTACGACAACGGCTTCACCCTCCTCGACGACGCCAACCCTGCCGCCTACGACGTGATGCTCCTCGACATCAACACCCCCGGTCTCAGTGGTCTCGAGGTTCTGCGGGAACTGCGCGCCTATGACGTCACCACCCCGACGATCTTCATCACCGCCATGAGTGACCTCGAGTACCTCAAAGAAGCATACGCTCTGGGGTGCAACGACTACGTCCGCAAACCCTTTGATATCGAAGAGCTCGAGATCCGGATCCGGCACCTCATCCGGCAAAGCACCGACCACCTTGTTCCCATCACATCCCAGTATGTCTTTGACATGAAAGCCGAAAAACTCTATTACAAAGGAACCGAAGTTCACCTCAACACCCGCGAACGCGCCTTCCTCTACCTCCTTCTCAAACACAAAAACCAGATCGTTTCCAAAGAGAGCATCCAGACCTACGTCTGGGACGATCAACCCATCAGCGACAACACGCTGCGCACCACCATCAAAAAACTCCGCGACAAACTCGACGAAAACTTCATCGTCTCCCACCGCGGGGCAGGATACACCATTGCCCTTTAGTCCCCGCCCCATCAACCGCAAGCGCTTCACCCTCGTCCTGGCGACCTTTTTCTTCCTCTTCGGGCTGATTCTGCTGGTCTCCTTTTTCCTCTTCAGCAACTGGATGATCGACCGGAAAGAGAGCGAACAGTTTCGCACCGAAACGTACCTGCAGATGGACGGCAAAAGCCGCTTCATCGATCTCTACCTCGGTGGCTTGTCCCGAAGCCTCCTCTCTCTGGCTTACAACCCCTATTTCCTCAGCTATGTGGTCGACCCGGCTCATATCAACCAGGCGGAATTTCTTTTTCTCACCATTATGCTTGAACACGACGACTACATGCAGCTGCGCTTCCTCGGTGCAGACGGGATAGAGAAGCTCCGCTTCGACCGGGATCGCATCGGCGGCTACCCGTACAAAAAAGAGAAACTGCAGGACAAATCCGATCGTTATTATTTCAAGGAGGCCGCCAAACTCCCCGAGGGGGAGATCTACAGCTCCAAAATCGACTTCAACGTCGAAAACGGCCGCATTGTCCAACCTTTTATGCCGGTTTTTCGTGTATCAACGCCCATCTATCTCTATGGGACATTCCAGGGGGTACTCACCATCAACACTTTTGCCAAAATCATCGTATCCCTCTTCACCTCCTCCCCGATCTTCGAGACGACCCTGTTTGATACCGACGGCTATCTGATCTACGCCCGGGGAAAATACTACGACAAGAGCGTCACCCCGAAACGTGTCTGGGATATCCTGCCCATTGCAGCAGAGGATCTTCCCAAAAAACCCAATCAAACTTTCCTTGATACTGACAATAAAATCTACGCCAGAACGATCCCGATGGGAACCGAGATCATCAACGTTGCCTTCAGCCCCAAACCCGATACGGTGATCACCTTCGGAGAAGCGGATTACCAGAAAGCTACGATCGCCCTGTTCCTCCTCTTTCTTGCTGCTTTCCCCCTCTCGTATCTCCTCTCCCGCCCCATCGAGCACATGTTCGACACCGTCACCCGGCAGCAGGAGGAGCTTCGCGAACTCACCCACACTCTCGAACAGCGCGTTGCCGAAAAGACCGAAGAGAATGCTCGTAAAGACCGGATGATCATCCACCAGGCACGCCTGGCTGAACTCGGAGAGATGATCGGCAACATCGCCCACCAGTGGCGCCACCCTCTCACCCGGCTCAGCCTCATCCTCCAGAACCTCAAAGCCCTTCACACCAAACAGAAGCTCACCCCCGACAAATTCAACGCGATGCTCGGAACCGCCCAGGAACAAATCTTTTTCATGAGCGACACGATCGACAATTTCAAGGACTTTTACAAACCCGCCGGCGAAGCGGTTGATTTCCCGGCACGCCAGGCATACGACAAAGTCCTCGACATCATCGGTTACGATCTCAAACACAAAAACATCACCATCACCTGCACCGCCGAGGAAGCGATCATGCTGCACGGCAATCCCAATGCGTTTGCCCAGGTGCTCCTCAACCTCATCGGCAATGCCCGGGATGCTTTGACGGAGCGTGAGATTTTCCATGCACGGATCGCTCTGCATGCTTCATACGATGGCAAGCAGATTCGCATCATTGTTCAGGACAACGCCGGGGGTATTCCGGACGAAATTCAGGCAAAAATCTTCAAGCCATACTTTAGTACCAAAGCCGAAAAGGGAACCGGTATCGGCCTCTA
>JALVQH010000343.1 GCA_027031505.1 Campylobacteraceae bacterium
GGCACCTCCGCCTCCATCTGTGAAAAACGATCGATCAGATGAACTTCAAAGCCGAAACGTTCCGCTGCCTTTTTGTATTCCAGGTAAGCCGGCGCATAGATAACATTTAAACGTTTATGTACAGAGGTTTCACTCGATGGCGACCAAGGAGCGCCCAACCCCGAAGGGGCACCAACGGTGTTCGCGACTGCCCGAGCTATCGAGTGAAACCGGCTGCTGTCTAAAAACTTCTCCGCAAATTGAGCATCAAAGGAGGCGTACAGGGAAAAAATCGCGCTGCTGCCTCCATGGAACACCTCCATCTGATCAATAGAAACCCCCATATAGTTCGCAAGTCTCTCGTAGAGTTCCGTATAATCAGGATAAGGAGCGATAGGTAAGGTGTTGAAATCGACACCGATACGGGGAGTAACGAAATTGATATTGGACGACAGATCGATCACCTCATCGGGTTGGCAGCCACACGCTTTGGCAAATGCGGCGATGTTGCCGCCATGTTGGAAGGGGGTCATTGTCTTGTTTGGAGTTGGATTTGAAGTTCACGGAGGTATTCGGCTGTTTTTCCATGGTGCTGAGTCAATATTGCTTTAGGCATACACTATCTCGTTTTGGATCTGTTTGCGTACAAAAGGATGCAAGGCTTCAAGATAGCCGATATCTACATCACGCTTGAAGTGTTGTTCTAAAAAATATTTCAGGTTATAGCGGTTGCGAAAGCTTTTCTTGGGCGAGACGATTACCAAATCAATATCACTCTTCTCATGAGCTTCATCCCGAGCAAACGACCCAAAAAGTCCAATACGCTCAACATGATATTGACGTTGCGACATCTGTTTGTTTTGCCTCAAAAAGTGCATTATCTCTTCTTTTTGCATCCGTTTATCCTCATTTGACAGGCTTTGATTATACCATAAATGCTATTTCAACCGCAAAGAAAGCCCCAACTTCACCTCATACACCTCATCGCATACCCTGGCAAGTGCCTGCCCCACGATCCCGCTGCGATCGACATAGGTGCGACTCAGGCGCTCAGCCGGAATCACCCCCGATCCGACATCATTAAGCACGAAGACCATGTGCGCATCCACCGCCCCCAATGCCTCGATCTGCGCCAGCACCCGCTCCTCATCCCACTCCAGTGTATTAAGAAGCCACATGCTCATACAGTCGATCAAATACGTCCCCCCCGGCTCAATCTGCCCGATCAGGTCTCTGGGCTCCTCGACACTCACAAACCGCCCTGCCCGCTCCGCCCGGTGCCGCGCGATCCGCTCGGCCATCTCGGCATCCCCATAGCTGTCATCATACGTCGCGATATAAACCGGCCTATTTTGATCTGCCAGTTCAAGGGCTTTGGCTTCAGCCAGGGAACTTTTGCCCGATTTTTGTCCGCCGTAGTAGAGGGTTTTCATGGGAAGAGGATACCTGTTTTGACAAAATCAGCTATTATATAGTACATATCTTCTTCACAATCTTCCATAGCAAATAGCTGATACCCATATTTCCAAAAAGAACACAATGACCTCTTATTTTGTTGCACCCAATCTAAATACATTTTTTGTTCTGCTTCAGAATACCTGGGCTCTCCTTCTGCATCTTTTTCTGTTAATTCAGTAGTGATTTTATGAATAACATCTCCACATGTCCAATTACGAAGAACTTCGATGTACTCTTTTTTTGTCATAGTTCTTACATGTTCACCATTTTCATCCTGAATAGAATCGCCAATAGTAGCTATACGTTTTATTATTAAAGAAATTTCTAATGGAAACTTATTTAAATCAGAATAACCTATAAGCATTTTCTTTTTCGAGAAGATAGTTTTTGAGATTCTCACCGATCATTTGTCCTCCAAAGTTATAACGTATTCAAAAATTCCAAAATCTTCCCGCTGTAATGATAATCATCCCTTGCACGATCAATCGCTTTTGACAAATCAATCCCCTGCTCTGCAACCAGCAAATGAAGCTCTGCGATAAACGGGTCAAGAAACTGATGCACAACTTCCCAAACAATCTGCTCATCAATTCCAAAATATGCATGGACGATATGGTTGCGAAAATCAACAATAATTCTATGACGCGGGTCGATCATCTCATCTTGCAGGAGATGTTTGGTCGCTTCTCCAATGATCTCAAGCTCTCGAACAGTAGCATCCCATTCTATCTCACTATAGAGAAAACTTTTGGCATCACTAAATGATTGTGTATAACGCTTGATTTTGTCAGCTGCTATGAAAATATCTACGAGATAAAATGCCGATGACCTAGACATAAACCACCTCATCACGGATACTCTCCCGAATAAAAGATCGCAGAGTATGCTTCATCCCAAGATCGATTTTTTTCTGGAAATGTTCTTCAAGGTAAGATTTGAGACCGAAAAATTTTTCAAAAGACGATGGCATATCTACTACCAAATCGATATCACTCTCCGGCTTGGCATCACCACGAGCATACGAGCCAAACAGACCAATGCTCAGTACGCCGTATTTTTTGGCAAGCTCATCTTTGTTAGTCCGCAAAAAATCTAAAATAGCTTGTCGATCCATCGCAATTCTCCAAAATAGTTCCTACGATTATACCACAAATCCACCTCACCCCACATACCCCTCAACCTGCCGCGTGATCTCCGCCTGGGTCAATCCGTTGAGCAGCCCATAGACCAGCGCCCCGCCGGCACCCACCCCCTCTTTGGCTTCCCCCTCATCATAGCGTTTCAGGGCAGGCTGATGCGCCAACGAGAAATCGAAATCGGCATAATAGGCATCGATCGGGAAATCGAGCATCCCAAGGAGTGCGGTAATGTCGGAGTGGGGGTCGTGGGCGACCCATTTTGTCGTAGCCAGGGCAACGTTGTTTAGTGAGGAATGAGGAATGAGGAATGA
>JALVQH010000344.1 GCA_027031505.1 Campylobacteraceae bacterium
TCCTTTGTATGCTAACGGCTGAGTTGAGAAATATTTGAGCCGCAGGGTCAAATATTTCTCTCCAATGACTTGTTGTGTGATTTTTTATATAAAAGTTCAGGGTCTAAGTCAAGTTGATTAGCCCACTCTATACTATCAAAGCTCACCCTTACAGTTTTAAATAAATTCTCATCTTTAAGTTCTTGAAACTTACCAATTTCTAAGTAGGGTTTTATGTCAAAAACTCTCTCTTCATCATTTTCAAATTTCAACAATAGATGATAGTTTTCTAAAGGTTGGACATCTTTTACAGCTAAATACATTTTAAACCTCCTATTTTAAAGGATCAATTTTAAATGGTAATTCGCCATTTTGAGCCAATTCCCAATCTGCAAGCAATTCTTCTTTTCTGAGTTCTACCCAAGCTAGAACAAGTCTAAGTTTATTTTTTGGTAATTTTCCTTCAACTAATTCAACTTTGCTTATATCAATAATGGCTTTATTGTCTTGATAATAAACATGAATATGTGGTGGATTGTGTTCTTTTGGAGCACAATACATTCTGATAATTATTCCATAAAACATTGATATTGTTGGCATTGTATATTCTCATTATCTATTTTTATTCTTGTCAATTATAGCATATTTCGGTTTCTGTCACACAACTACTTATTGTATGAACATTCTACACCAAAAAGCCTTCAGATAGAAAATAGCAAGGCGTTTTAAATGTATTGCTATTTTCAAAAATATGTCAAATTGACACATTTTCTCAATTCTGTAAGAATTTTACTTATAATTTCCGTGTATCAAGTTGTCATGTTATTGGAATCTAAACCGTTATCGACACAAAAAGTTCGGATAACAACCTGTATTTCAATAGCATGACAAAATGTACTGTTATCGGAGGACAAAATGCAAACAAGGAAAAAGAAGTTATTGGATCAGGTGAGGGATAAAATTCGTCTCAAGCACTACAGTCTCAAAACAGAGCGATCTTACGTCGGATGGATCAAACGCTATATTTTTTATCACAATAAGCGTCATCCACTTGAGATGGGCAAACAAGAGATCGAATCATTTCTTAGTTGGCTGGCAGCCGATCAGGGTGTTTCTCCTACCACGCAGAATCAGGCATTCAGTGCCTTGCTGTTTCTTTACAGAAACGTACTCGGTGTTGATATGAGTGAATGGAATATTCAGGCATTACGAGCTAAAGAACGCAAACATATTCCCGTTGTCTTGACACAGGAAGAGGTGCGGAGGGTGATTGACAACCTTGACGGGATTTATCAGCTTATAGTCAAGGTCATGTATGGCTGTGGCTTGCGGATGAGTGAGGTGCTGAATCTGCGAATCAAAGATATCGATTTTGGATTTGATACCGTCTATATCTCGGAGAGCAAAAGCCCCAAGGATAGAACGCTTCCTCTGCCCAGATCCGTAAAAGACGAGTTGAAAGTGCAAGTTGAAAAAATCAAAGGACTTCACCGAGAAGATGTGAAGCAAGGCTACGGCAGCGTCGAACTTCCCCACCGACTGGCAAGGAAATATCCAAACGCACCATACGAGACCACATGGCAGTACCTTTTTCCGATGCGTAAAGTTTCCCGTGATCCCAGAACAGGTACCATTCTGCGCTATCATGTTCTTGAAGCGACACTGGGGCGAAATATCAGAAACGCTGCGAAAAAAGCCGGCATTGATAAAAAGATCAGTTCGCATATTTTCAGACACTCTTACGCGACGCACCTTTTACAAAGCGGCATTGATCTTCGGAGCATTCAGGAGTTGCTCGGTCACAAGTCGGTGGAAACGACCATGATCTATACGCATGTTGTGGCGGAGATGAATAAAGGGCGGGTATTTAGCCCGTTGGATAACATTTGACCCATTAAGTATGGTATGATTTTTGGAATCATATGGGACGGGACTGAAGTCCCTGCTCCGGTTTTTCCTCGTTTTCTCTCAATTCCGTCGCAAAACGCTTGACATCATCGACATCTTGAAAAGGTCTGTACTCGGGATCTTCTTCGATCCCATAGTCCAGCGTCGTAGCGTTTTGATCCGGGTCGCGGACGGGGTAGGAGAGTCGGTTGGACTCTTTGTGCAGAAACTGCTTCAGGAGATCGCTGACTTGCACCTGCTTCCGTGCGATATAGTCGCTAAGCTCCTGCTCCAGACGGACATCGCTGATTTGTATGTTGAGTTGCATAGGTCTCTCCTGAATACTTCTGAGGTGATTATAGCATATTTTGTGAAGTAAGAAAAGTTCCCTCGTTCCGACCGTCTCGGTCGGAATGTATACGGGAGTATGCCTGGAGATAGATATGGCATAGCTTGGTTGTCGTTGCATTATGCATTCCCACGCGGAGCGTGGGAACGAGAAGGGGGGATATGCGCCTATTTTTTCTGCTGCCGTGCCTTGCATGCAGCTGCGTCGATGCAGAAGTATCCTTTGCCTTTTTTGGCCGGTTTGAGCTCTTCGGGATTGGTGTTGCCGCATTTTTTGCAGGCGTGTTCGGGGGTGGTGGTTTGGGGTTTTTCGGCCTCGGGCTTTCCACTTTCTGGTTTCATGGCGGGGAAGAGGAGAACGTCGCGGATGGAGTGGTGGTTGGTGAGCATCATCACCAGCCGGTCGATGCCGATCCCCTCTCCGGCGGTGGGGGGCATGGCGTAGCCGAGCGCACGGACGAAATCGAGATCCATGTGCATCGCTTCGTCGTCACCGGTGGTCTCTTTGGCTTCCACCTGAGCTTTGAAGCGCTCGTGTTGATCCAACGGATCGTTGAGCTCGTTGAAGCCGTTGGCGAGTTCTTTGCCGGCCATGAAGAGCTCGAAACGTTCGGCGATCTGGGGATCTTCGTCGCTGCGGCGGGAGAGGGGGGAGATGTCGATGGGGTAGTCGATGATGAAGGTGGGGTTGATCAGTTTTGCTTCGACGAAGGCATCAAACAGTTCGGCCTGGACATAGCCGAGGGTGAGGTTGGGGTCGGCGTCGATGCCGTGCTCCTTGAGGTAGGCCAGCCCCTTGTCCCGGTCGGCAGCGACCGCTTCGGGGACGCCGCCGATGGTGGTGAGTGCCTCGATGAAAGGGACGCGGGCGAACGGCGCCGTGCAGTCGATCTGCAGATCGCCGTAGGTGATCGTCCGCCCCATCTCCAGCGCGTCGAGGAGGTGGAGGAAGAGCTCTTCGGTCAGTGCCATGAGGTCGTGGTAGTTGTGCCACGCCCAGTAAAACTCAATCGAGGTAAATTCGGGGTTGTGGGTGGCGTCCATCCCTTCGTTGCGGAAGTTGCGGTTGATTTCAAAGACCGCTTCCATCCCGCCCACAATCAGCCGCTTGAGGTAGAGTTCTGGTGCGATGCGCAGGTAGCGGTCGACCCCGAGGGCATTGAAATGGGTGATGAATGGTTTGGCGTTGGCACCGCCGGGGATGGGGTGCATCATCGGTGTCTCCACCTCGAGGAAGCCGTGATCTTCGAAGAAACGACGGATGAGAGAGACGATCTTGGACCGCAACTCGAAAGTGCGCTTCACCTCTGGGTTCATGATCATATCCAGATAGCGCTGGCGGTAGCGGATCTCCTGATCGGTCAGGCCGTGGAATTTCTCGGGCAGGGGCATGATCGCTTTGGAGACGATTCGCAGATCGGTACAGTGCAGCGTCAGCTCCCCAGTCTGGGTAATGAAGGGATATCCGACCGCCTCGATGATGTCGCCCACCTCGAAGAGCTTCTTGGCGACGGTGTTGTAGTACCCTTCAGGCAGATCGTCGCGGTTGTAGTAGATCTGCACGAGGCCGTTGCTGTCCTCGATCTTGGCGAAGGCGGCTTTGCCCATGATACGGACAAACCGGATACGACCGGTGAGGGTGACGCGGGCGGAGGTGTCCTGTTTGACCTCATCCGAACTCTCGGTCAGTGCGGCAAAGCGGCGGGCAAATTCGGCGGAAGTGATCCCCCTCGTGATGTTGGCAGGGTAGGGGTTGTGGCCGGCTTCGCGGAGTTTTTCGGTTTTTTTGATCCGCTCCTGGACGTAGGGGTTGTTGAGCATGGATGGCGTTCCTTGGGGGGATTAATGTCGGCGTTGGCAGTCGGCACAGAGGCCGACGATCTTCATGGTGTGATCGGTCATCTTGAAGCGGTACTTCCGGGCGATCGCTTCCTGGCGGGCTTCGATGATCTCATCGGTAAACTCGATGATGGTGCCGCATCGGGTGCAAATGAGGTGGTCGTGGTGTTTTTTGAGTCCGATTTCGTATTTTTTGCCATCTTTGCCAAAAGAGATCGACTCGACAAGATCCGTTTCTTCAAGGAGGGTGAGGGTGCGGTAGACGGTGGCGATCCCTACATTGAAGCTGTCATCGGATTCGCAGACAAACCGGTGGATCTCTTCAGGAGAAAAATGGCCGTCATGCTCATAAAGCGCCTTGAGAATCGCTTCCCGCTGACGGGTGAATTTAAGTCCGTTTTTTTTGAGGAGGCGGGTAAATTCTTCGAGGAGAAAAGAGTATTCAACCATGCGAATTTTCCGTAGTATTTTGCTTTTGGGGTGCAGAGTCTGTTTGTATTCTGATCACATCAAGTGGGGCAAGATTGGCCAAAAACATCCCCGTCCGGTTGAGTACAGGAAGGATACGGCTTCTGCCAAGCTGGACAGAAAAATTATCCCGGATGAGTGCACTGCTGAGAAGACTGGAACTGATCAGGGAGAAGATCAAAAAGTATTTGGCGCCACCAACACCCATGCCAAGCCATTTGGAGAGGAGAGTATGAGGAGGTGCCTTGAGTGAGACAAAGATCGTTCCGACAAGAGCGCTCCCTCCCCAGACAATTGCCAGTACGAGAAGAAAGGCAGCGAGTTTTATCAGAGCAGGATTGCCCATGTGGATCATCTCTTCAATCGAATGAGCGACCGGCTCAGCAGCGCGAGCAGCAACAAAAACCCCCCCGATCAAACCGACAAAACCGACCAATTCACGCACAAAGCCGTTGAAAAAACCCTTGAATGAGAGTAAAAGAATCAGCAAAACAAGGACAATGTCTATCACGAAATACCCTTAAATTTGCGTACGGAGCTCATCAGGTTTGTTGGAAAACTGGAAGGCAACATGCTTGCTGATAATTCTCTGGCGGACGAGGCGCACCAGCTCCTGGGTTTGTGTTTGCATTCCTGTTTCTTCCTGACCCAGCTGCATGGAGGAGTAGATCTGGTGGACCTTGTCTTCACGGATCAGGTTGGCAATGGCGTGATTGGTTACAAGAATTTCGGAGACGGCCAGACGTCCTCCGTTGAGCTTGGGCAGAAGTGCCTGGGCAATAACGGCCACAAGAGAACTGGAGAGCATGGCGCGGATCTGTGGCTGCTCATCTCCGGCAAAAACATCGATAATACGGTTAATTGTACCTGGAGCAGAGTTGGTGTGCAATGTACCGAATACGAGGTGTCCAGTCTCTGCAGCCGTCAGGGCAGCGGCGATGGTTTCTTTGTCCCGCATCTCCCCGACGAGAATGATATCGGGATCCTGGCGCATGGCGTATTTGAGCGCTGTAGCAAAATCCCTCGTATCTTCACCGATTCCCCGATGAGAAAAGACACATTTTTTGTTCTGATGGACAAATTCCACGGGATCTTCAATGGTGACAATATGCTTGGATTCGGTCAGATTGATTTCGTTAAGCATGGCTGCAAGAGTGGTTGATTTACCTGATCCGGTTGGTCCGGTAACAAGAATGAGACCTTTTTCGCGCTTGATCAGTTTCTTGTAAACGCGCGGGGTTCCGAGGTCATCCAGCGATGGAACATCGATGGGGATCACACGAAAGGCAGCCGCCATATCGCCTAATGTTCGGTAGAAGTTGGCACGGAAACGGCCGATCCCCTCGAGCTCCAGTGCAAAATCCAGTTCATTGTTTTCTTCAAAAGAGAGTTTTTGCTTTTCTGTCAGAAGCGCATAGCACATCTCTTCAATATCGGTGCCGGTAAGTTTGGGGAGATTGATGGGCTTGAGGGCTCCATCGAGACGAAGCAAAGGTTCACTGCGGCTGACAAGGTGGAGGTCGGAGGCTCCATGGGCAACAATGCTCTGGAGAAGTTTTTTGATGTTGTTGGCAGACATGGTTTTTCCTTGGAATTAGTCAATGATAGCCGGAACGACAAAAAAATCGTCGGCAGACTCTGGAGCATATTTGAGTATGGCTTCCGGGATAGAAGGGTCGGATCGGGAGTCATCTTGTCGCAGAGGGGTACCACCGGTCAAAGTGGAAAAAGCGGCATCGAGATGATCGGTGTCGAGCTCACTCAAATTTTCGACATAGGTGACGATTTCAGAGAGTTGATCGATCATATTCTTCTGCTTGTCTGAATCGATCTGAAGGCGAGAAAGTTTTTCGAGTCCGGATAAAACGGTTGCATCAATCTGCACGGGGTATCCCTTATGGCTTGTTATGTTAAAATGTCGGGATATTATAGTGTAAAAGAGATAAAATATGAGTATAAATACCATCTTGCTTACCCGGGACAAGATCGATTCATTCACATTGGAAACTCTACATAAAGCCCGTAAAAACGGGGAAGTAGATTTTGTCCTGATTGATATCCGGGAGCTGCACGAGTCCGAAGCGGGTCATATTGTCGGGGTGGATTATCTTCTGCCGATGACTCAGTTTCATTCCCGGGCGGAAATATTGCCCCGAAAATTTTTCGATCAGTCCGTCATCTTGACCTGCCGCACTTCCAATCGCACCGGTCAGGGGCAACAGATTCTTCGGTACCAGCCTGGGATGGACAACGTAATCGATCATGCCGGCGGGATTGTCACCTGCCGGGGGGAGGTTGCTTCAGGGAGAACAGGGGTGTGCAGTGTCTGAGCCCATGAACGTTGTGGATCTGCTGATCCGTCTGCTTTCTGCTCCTTCGGTGACGCCGGATGATGCCGGATTGATGGCGTTTGCCGCTTCGTACCTGCCGGAGTATGAGGCGATCCGGGTTGACAGGGGGGGGGTCAAAAACCTCTTCCTGACACGATCGTTTGGCGAAGGAGTGCATCTGTGTTTTGCCGGGCATGTCGATGTGGTGCCGGCCGGTGACGGGTGGGAGAGCGATCCGTTTGTCCCCCGGATCGAGGGGGGATATCTCCATGCCCGCGGTGCTCAGGATATGAAAAGCGGCGTTGCTGCAGCGATGGTGGCATTGCGCGAAACAAAAAAATTCCCGGGACGCCTTTCGTTGCTGTTGACCTCGGACGAAGAGGGGGAAGCGAAATACGGGACGCAGATCATGCTGGCGCATCTCAAGGAGATTGGCCTTCTTCCGGATGCCTGTATCGTGGCAGAGCCGACGTGCGAAGAGACGTTTGGAGATGCGCTTAAGATCGGGCGTCGCGGATCGATCAACGGTACTCTGGTTGTCCGCGGCAAGCAGGGTCATGCGGCTTACCCGGAAAAAGCGATCAATCCGGTGCATCAGATTGCCCCGAGGCTGGCGGAGCTGGCCGGGATCGATCTTGATGGGGGGGACGAAAATTTTGCTCCGAGCAAACTGGTCATTACCGACATCCGCGGCGGAATGGAAGTAACCAACGTTACCCCCGATACGGTGCAGATCATGTTTAATGTACGCAACAACACCCTCACCGATGCCGAAGCGGTGCGGGCACACGTGGAACGGGTGTGTGCAGGTTTGAATTTTGAGCTGACTTTGACACAGGGGTCATTCCCGTTTGTCACCGATCGAAAGGCTTCCATCGTTACATCGATTGCGGAGAGTATCCGGAATATTACCGGAGAATCCCCCGGATATTCTACGGCAGGAGGCACAAGTGATGCCCGTTTTATAGCGGCTTACGGAATCGATGTCGTTGAGTTTGGTACCCGAAACGATACGATCCATGCCGTTAATGAACGGGTTGCTATCAGCGAAGCAGAAGAGCTCTGTCGAGTCTTTGTGGATCTGCTTAGCCGTTTTGACGGTTGACTTTTAACCAAAAAAGGATTATAATGCCGCCACTGCAGCGGACAAAGGTTCGTGATGCGTACTTTTTGGATCTATCCACTTTTCTTACAAGAAACAGCCTAAACTCCCAAACTCCCCGATAAGAGGATTCATGAGCGACAACAAACAGCAGAAAAACAACAGCTATAATAATGGAAACAGTAACCGTAAAAACGGTCATAATCGCACCCATATCCCTGTCAAGGGCTACAAAATCGAGGATCTTCAGCAAAAACCGACTGAAGAGCTCGTGACCATTGCCCATGAAGTGAAAGTCGAAAATCCCAACGAATACCAGCGCAAAGATTTGATTTTTGAAATCCTCAAAGCACAGGTAAGTCAGGGGGGATATATCCTCTATACCGGCATCATTGAGATCATGCCGGACGGCTACGGATTTCTCCGCTCGATCGACGGCAACTTCGCCAACTCGTCGAACGACACCTATGTCAGTTCCACTCAGGTGAAGCGCTTCGCTCTGCGCAACGGGGACATTGTCACCGGTCAGGTGCGTGCCCCGAAAGATCAGGAGAAATATTACGCCCTTCTCAAGATCGAAGCGATCAACTACCTCCCTCCCGAAGAATCGAAAAAACGCCCCCTCTTCGACAACCTCACCCCCCTCTATCCTCAGGAAAAACTCAAACTCGAGTACCATCCGATGCACCTCACCGGACGGGTGATCGACCTCTTCGCTCCCATCGGCAAGGGGCAGCGCGCTTTGATTGTCGCCCCCCCCCGTACCGGAAAAACCGAGCTTCTCAAAGAGATCGCGCACGGCAT
>JALVQH010000345.1 GCA_027031505.1 Campylobacteraceae bacterium
AGCCGATCCCAATCACGGTACAATCAGCTACAAGATCGAAAACAGTTGCGAAACAAAAGAGGAGAAACCCGATGAAAACCCTGTTGATTAAAACCCATGAAGTGTGGCTCGAAATGTTGATGGCTGCGTTTATGAGCCGGACAACCAGCCGGCAGAAGCTGTACGAATTCTCTGATATCCTGTGGCGGCACTTTACCTGGCTGGAGCATGAATTGATCCGCCATGGAGAGCCTTACGACTACGATCGGGGCACGATCCCTGTCCAAGTCTCCCATCTCCGTGATATCCTCACCAACATCACCACCCGCCTCAGCGATATTGAGCTGCAGCTGATCAGCTGTCCGGACAGAGATCTGGCACACCGCATCGGAACCGATCTGAGCTACATCCAGGGCGCCTTGCTCCATATTGGCGATGAAGCGGTGTACGCTTTTAATGCTTCAAGAACGCTTGATGGCATATCTCTGACAAAAGAAGCGACCGACGCGCTGACCCTTTTTCTCTTTGAGGAGAGCTACAAAGAGTACGAACTGATCATGATCTACAATTACCTCAAAGCCCACAGTGACGATGCCTTCCTCAACCGGATTTTTCAGATTCTGGTGGATGAGAGCTTTTTCCACTTGCGGAGTTTCGGGCAGATGATGGCCGAGATGGGGATTCTCGGTGTGCCGCGCGTGATCCACAGGAGTCTCTATCAGGTGGAGAGTGTCGAGCAGTTCCTCCGCGACGGGATCGAAGAGGAGATCGCCGCCAAGCAACAATGCCTCGATCTCTCCAATGCCGTTGCCAAAGAGTCCAAAGAGCTTGCATCCTTTTTCGATTTTATCAATTTTCAGGAGGATTATCACGTCAGTCTGATGCGAGAAGCACTGGAGCATTACGCCCGGACGAAAGGGTAACATGGCACGCCACTACACCAGTGTCCTTTCGCGCCTTTTCGGCCGGTTTGCTGCCCGGCAGTTTGGCGAAGGGGTGCAGCGGTGGATCAACCGCAGCTACGTCCGGCTGATGAAAATCGACATGGCCGCCTTCGAGCCGCCTGAGCGTTATTCGTCCCTGACGGCGCTCTTCACCCGGGCGCTGGTGCTCAACCGCCCCATCGATCCCAACCCGCGCACCGTTATCTCCCCGTGCGACAGCCGTGTGAGCGAAGCGGGCTACATCCACCGCGGACAGGCGCATCAGATCAAGGGGATGCCTTATGACACCGCCGCACTCCTCGGCGCCGAAAACGCCGCCGACATTCCCCGCCTCGAAGGGGGGGCGTACGTCAACCTCTACCTCTCCCCGAGCGACTACCATCGCTACCATATCCCGTTTGACCTTGCAGTACACTCGCTTACCCACATCCCGGGCAAGCTCTACCCGGTCAACATGCCTCTTCTGCGCAGCAAGCTCAACCTCTTCCTCGAAAACGAGCGGGTGGTGCTGGCGTGCTCCGACACCGCAGGGCGCAAGCACTATCTCGTCCTCGTCGGAGCGCTCAACGTCGGCAAAATGGTCGTCACCTTCGAACCCCGCCTCCAGACCAACGCCAGCGAACGCTTCACCACCCATTACCGCTACGACGAACCCAAAACACTCAAAAAAGGGGAACTCTTCGGCTGGTTTGAGATGGGATCGACCCTTGTGATGCTGAGTGAACAGGGGAGCATCCACTACGACGTCAACATCGGGCAGAAGCTGGCATTCGCCCAGCCGATCGGACGGTTGACGGGCGTGGAGTGAATTTACGATGATTGATAATTTTGATTATGTTTTTTGTCCGAAGAGGGGGCTATGATGGTCTATGATCTGGTGATCTTCGATATGGACGGGACGCTGATCGACAGTTCCCGGCTGCTGGCAAATGCCATCAACCATGTCCGTGCCCGGCTCGACCTTCTTCCGATGCCACAGGATATGATCCTCAGCCACATCAACAACCACGAGATCAATCCCGCCCGGTTTTTCTACGAAACCGATCATTTTGAACCGATCCACGAGCAGTGGTTTTCGGAGTACTACTCTGCCCATCACGCTGCCCAATTGCAACTCTATGACGGGATCCAGCCGCTCCTGAATCTTCTCCATGACCACGGCACCGCTCTGGCACTGGCGACCAACGCCTACCGCACCTCCACCCTCGAATCGCTCAAACACCTCGGGATCGATTCGTGCTTCGAGTCAGTTGTCTGCCAGGATGATGTCCCTCACCCCAAACCGGCACCCGACATGATCGACCGGATCCTCGAGATCACCCATCTCCCCAAATCATCTGCTGTTTTTGTCGGAGACGGCCCGCGGGATGAAGCGGCAGCCGAAGCGGCCGGGATCGACTACATCATGGTTGACTGGGGATACACCGAGCATGACGTGAGGAAAGAAGTGGTGCGGAGTGCGGAAGAATTACGGAGAAAATTAGAAAGTAGAAATTAGAAATTGTTCAGAAGCAGGGACTTCAGTCCCGTAAAAACGGGGGAAAAGTGTAGAGAAACGGCACGCCCGAAGCGCACCGGATCAGCCGTATGATGGCTTAGAGGGGGGTGACGTTTTCAGCCTGGGGACCTTTCTGACCCTGGCCGACTTCAAACGTGACTTTCTGACCGTCCTGGAGGGATACGCGGCCGGGTGCTGCCTGGTTGACCTGACGGAAGTGGACAAATACATCACTGTCTCCATTGTCGGGTTGGATAAATCCGTAGCCTTTTTCGTCGTTGAACCATTTAACGGTTCCATTTTGCAATTCTGCCATGGGGTAGTACCTTTAAGTTAAGTATGGTGAATCAAAACAGGGGGAGTCTTTCGGTCTAACGGAGAAAATTCAAACAAACAATCACGCGGTACACACGAGAGATGAACTCGAACCTCATCTTTCATC
>JALVQH010000346.1 GCA_027031505.1 Campylobacteraceae bacterium
CTCCCGAGTTGATCCACTGGCGCGGCCGGTCAAACGGATAAAACTGTGCTGCCCACATCTGGTGCTGCCCCACGTCGGAAGTGATGATCGCTTCAGCCCCCACTTTCTCTCCGATCCGCTCGATCACCCACTGGGGCTTGATCACCTCATCGCTGTCGTGGTAGGTGAGCGGATGGAGCTCATCGTAGCGTACCAGAATATCGCGCCACACCTGATAGCGCTCCGGTTTGATCCGCGCCTCGAGATGGCCGATGAGTTTCTCGACGACGATCCCGACATCTCCGACAATAGGATAGTCGACATCCACCAGTTTGGCGATGTTGGCCGGATCGATGTCGACATGGATCACGTCGGCATAGCGGGCAAACTCACTCAGTTTCCCCGTCACGCGATCGTCAAAACGGGCTCCCAGCGCAATGATCAGATCGGTCTCGCTCATGGCCATGTTGGACGCATAATTGCCATGCATCCCGGGCATTCCCATCAGCAGCGGGTTGTCCGCCCCCATCACCCCGCGTGCCATGAGGGTCTCGACCGCCGGAATCTGCGCCATCCCGGCCAGGCGGCGCACGGCATCCGCGGCGTTGGAGAGGACAACACCCCCGCCAAGATACAGCAGCGGCTTTTTGGCCTTGAGGATCGCTTCGGCCGCCTTCTTGATCTGCCGTTCGTTCCCTTTGTAGTTGGGTTTGTAGGTGGGCAGATGCACCGCTTCGGGATAGACAAACTCAGCCATTTCACCGGTGATGTCTTTGGGGACATCCACCAGCACCGGACCGGAGCGCCCGCTGCGGGCGATGTAAAACGCCTCCTTGAGGATCCGCGGCAGATCGGCGATGTCGTGGACGAGATAGTTGTGCTTGGTGCACGCCCGGGAGATCCCCACCGCATCAACCTCCTGAAACCCGTCGGTGCCGATCAGCGAAAGGGGCACCTGCCCCGAGATCACCACCAGCGGCACCGAATCGGCATACGCCGTCGCCAGTCCGGTGACCGCATTGGTAAAGCCCGGTCCGCTCGTGACCATCGCCACCCCCACCCGGCCGCTGGCACGGGCATACCCGTCGGCTGCATGCACCGCCGCCTGCTCGTGCCGGGTCAATATGTGCTCGAAATCGTTCTGCTTGTAGATCTCATCGTAGACGTTCATGATCGCCCCGCCGGGGTAGCCGAAGACTTTCGTCACCCCTTCGGCGATGATCGCTTCGATGATCATCTGCGCACCGCTCATCTTCATCGCATAGCTCCAGTGTTTGATTGGGGGTGATTATAGCAAAACATGAAGATTAATATCCTTATGCTACAATACCGGGACGCTCAAAAAGGTTTGATCATGCAAAAGTTGCTTCCCCTTGTGCTGATGGCTGGCATCGCCCTCTCTATAGCCGCATGCACCACCGACAGCAATCCGCAGGCGACTCTCATGCGCGGTGCGAAACCGCCTCTGCGTTATCGTGCCCATCCGCAAAGTGTAACAGCAATCAACCCCACCGACGATCAGATCCGCCTCCTCAAAGCCCAGGCCGACGCCAAAGCCCGCCTTGCGGAGATCGAAGCCCGCAAAGCCGAACGGCTCAAGAAACTCGAAGCCGAGCGCGCCATCACCGCCGCGCGGATCGAAGCCGAAACCGCCCAAAAAGCCAAAGCTCTCGAACTCCAGAAAGCCCAAAGCACCAATGCCGCCAACACCCGAATCGCCGCCGCCAAAGCCCAGGCGGACATCGCTACCGAAAAAGAGCGCCAGAAAACCGCCCTGGCACGCCAGCGCGAAGAGATCGCCTTTTATCGCCAGCTCCTCGTCGCCGGCGCGATCCTCCTGATCCTCCTCATGCTCCTGATCTACCTCCTCTACCGCCACCGCCAGAGCCTCAAGCTCAAACTCCACGAAGACCAGCTCCGCCAGCAGGCCTGGCTCGAAGCGAGCCGCCAGCATCACGAAAAGGTGACCAAACTCCTCGAAATCATCGCCGACGAAGGGGTCGACAAAGGGATCAAAAAAGAGTTGACCAAAGTGCTGAAAGACCAGGATCAGGGGGCGGTGAAGCTGCTGGAGGAGTAGGGTGTGCCTTTGCGTACCACCATAGCGCTGTCCAGTCAAGCTGCCCCTGATTTTTCAAAGACGAAACTACCCTTTTATTACCTCGAGAAAGTGCTCCTCGAGTTTTTTCGAGACCCGGAACTTCTCCTGTTTGATTCTCTCCAAAACCGCAACAGCCTCCGATGGGGTGATCGCGCCCCTTTTGACATTGAGGATCAGCACTCCAAGGAGCCCGATGATATCCAGCCCCATGGTTTTGGCAACTGCCCTCCCCTTCTTTTCATCGATCAACAGTACACACTTCAGCGTTTTTGCCAGAGCGATCGCTTCACGCTCACCCCGATCCAGCAGACCATCCAGTAATTTCAATGTAACATTATCGGTGGCACGCTTTATTTCAAACAGTGCATGGGCGGAAATCTTCGTCGAAACGCCATCCGATTTTCGTGAGATTTCCCGCATCACCTCTGCCGGAATATAAACCATCTCGAACAAATTTTCCAGCAGATCGAACCTCTCGATCTTTCCCAGTATGATGAGCGTCGTACTGTCACTGACGATGGTGGTGCTCATCCAAGCTTCTCGATGGTCGCCAGATCATCCTCGAGGTCATAATCGATCACATCGACCCCCAGCAATCCCAGCATCTGCATCGTCTCCTGATGGGACTGCCCCAGCGCCCTGGTAAGTTGCCCCAGTGAGAGATCCCCTTTTTTGTAAGCGCTGATCAATACCCATTTTTTGAAACCATGCTCGAAAATTTCATTCTCCAGCGACATCGCCACAGCGACCGGCTTGCCCCGTTTGGAGATA
>JALVQH010000347.1 GCA_027031505.1 Campylobacteraceae bacterium
TAGGGGCAGATCCTGTATCTGCCCTTTTAGAAAAACCGCAAAAAAACACCAATCGTCAGCGACAGCGCCACAACCCAGAAAAAGAGGAGGGGATTGTGCCAGCGGTCGGGGATGGTCCATCGGGTTTCGATCCACTCGACGATTTTCATCGCAGGGAAGACCATGAAGAGGAGCATCACGATGCTGAAGGTCAGGGTAAGTACAATGTTCATGGACGTCATGAGGGTACCTCTAAAAATGGTTGTTTTTTGCCCGATACTTTAACAGTCGCAAACGCAAGCGCCCCTTTCAGGGGTTGAGTGCTCCTTTGTCGCATCGGGCAAAAAACATTTTTAGAGATACCCATACATTACAACCCGTAATAGGTGTGGACGAAGCGTTGCTCTTCGGGGGTTTTGAGGGTGAGTGTCCCGAGGGTGGTGCCGTTGTCGTCGTGGATGGTGAGGGTGGTACCGGAGAGGCGGAGGTGGTGGTGTCCCCAGGCTTTCTCGAGGGCGTCCATCCGGTGAAAAACCTCTCTGTTGTCGGGTTTTTCCTTGAAGGAGTCGTCCCCTTTTTTGCGGATCTGGAGACCACCGAATCGCTTCTCGAGATAATAGGGACTGAAGCGGCGGATGGCCTGGTAGACCCGTTTGTTTTTGGCGGTGCCTTTGCTCTGCATGTAGGCCGAAAATCCGAAAATGAGGAAACCGACCGAGAGGGCGATAAAGAGAATTCGTTGCATTGAAATGTCCCGTATCGTTAAGTTGGGTACGTGGGTGGCAGTATAGAAGATTTTTTCTGAAAGGGACTTGATAAATGTCAAGGGGGTTGCGCAAAAAGATATGATAGAATGGTAAAATTACAGTCCGCTGAATCATTCCGGTTTCATGCGATAGCTCTAACAGTCGCAAACATGAGAAGCGTAAAGCGAAAGACAACTGCTTGTCTTTCGTAGCTTCGGAACCGTAACGGTCGGAGCGAAGCGAAGTCGTGAAGGCAGCCCCTTTTAAAATATGGGACGCTCCTTTGTCGCCATCGCGTGAAACCTGATGCTGGCAATGATGCAGAGGTTTTAGATTAGATGGTGAGGAACAACTATGCAGCAATTCTTTGAACTCGAAGCGGCTTATCTCGTAATGGGAATCGTCATATTGCTCATCACCTGGTTTGTTGCGACCCGTCCGTTCATGTCCAAAACGGCACCGCGCAACGGTCTGCTCGGGGCGGCGATCGTCATTGCCCTCATGATCGGGGGGCATTATTACATGACCACCAGCCGGATGGATACTGTTCGGGCGGCCTTTGCGCAGGATCGGCAGATTCTCTGTGAGAGCCGGATGCTGCGCAAAGTCGCGCAGTCTGTTGTTGTGCAAAGATCCAAAGGATGGGAACTTCAAGGGGAAAAATTTGTCTCTCCGCTCTATACACGTTCGTTTCATCTCGCCCGGTGTATCGTGGCCAGAGCTATTTCATTAAGATAATCTTATAAGTATTATTTCTTTTTGTTTTTTTATTTACTTTAATTTTCTTGACCTGTATCAACACGATCCGGGACAAATCATGACATAATTAAGCCAATGCTTCAGGGTACCTCTATTCAGGTATTCTACGCAGAAGATAGCACAGGAGCCGTGCATGGAGCACCTCTATTTTCGCCCGGAAATTGCACCGGATCAGTTTTTGCCGATCTTTGTCGTCTCGACACTGGTTCTGATTTTCGGGGCAGGGTATGCGGCCGTTATTACCCTTTCGAAAATGGGATACTTTTCCAGAAAATGGCAACCGGTCGGCTATTTGATGTGGGCATTGCAAACACTGAGTTTGTATGAGCTTGCCGTCTTGATCCAGAGCAACCACTTTACGACCAAAGTACTGCTGGTGACGATGATCGCTTATCTGTTTGTTCCGCATCTCTACTTTTACCTGATCCATGAGTCGGACAAACGGTACGAAGAGGCGGAAAGCCCGGACAAACCACACACCAACTAAATCATAACGAGGAGGAGACATGGCCAGAGAAAATCTTTCTGTCTGGACCAGCATATCGTTCTGGCGCCGTTCGGCGGCATGGGTGACCGGTTTCGCGACCATACTGCTGATCTGGCTGACGTTTGACACCATGGGACAAATATCGATGGGTACCGATACCGATCTGCAGAAAAGGATCACCAGACGGATCCCGGCACCAACGGTCATCAACTACCACATCGATTACAAGATGAGTGAGAAGCGGGGACACGAAGTGCCCATCATCGGGAAAGAAGAGCCGTTCTTCGGCAAGCAGTGGACTCCCAAAGAGGCCGCAGCGCTTCTGCATCTCGGGAAACTGACTTCGCAGGCGAAAAACTGCATGAACTGCCACACACTGCTCGGAAACGGTGCCTACTACGCTCCGGATCTGACCAAAGCGTGGCTCGATCCCAACTGGAAAGCATTGGGATATTTTGGCAAGAAAACCAAAGAGGAGGGGATTGCCGAGTTTTTGCAGCACCCTGAAAAATATGCTTCCCATAATCGCAAAATGCCTAATCTCGGAATCACAGCCGAAGAGGCCAAAGGTCTGGTGGCATTCCTCAAGCACATGAGCAGCATCGATACCAACGGCTTCCCGCGCGGCTTCTCCAAAACCGTCGATCAATTCAAAGCAGGAGGCACCTATGCTCACTAATATCAAATCCAATCACTTGACCAATGCAGGTCAACGAATCGGCTTGATGTATTTTCGTGTGGCGATTATCCTCTTTGGCGCACAGTTGCTGATGGGGCTCATCGCCGCAATTCAGTTCGTCTATCCGAGCTTTTTGTTCCAGGTCTTTGACTTCTCCGTCGCCCGGATGGTGCACATCAATGCGCTGGTGG
>JALVQH010000348.1 GCA_027031505.1 Campylobacteraceae bacterium
TTGCCGGAAGCCGGCAGCAAAATATTCATCGAACTGAGCATCAGAATCTTCGCTTCAGCCACCGCCTCTGAAGAGAGCGGTACATGGACGGCCATCTGGTCTCCGTCAAAGTCGGCGTTGAAGGCAGCACATACCAACGGATGAAGCTGGATCGCTTTCCCCTCGATCAGGCGGGGATGGAACGCTTGAATGGAGAGTTTGTGAAGAGTCGGCGCGCGGTTAAGCATGACCGGATAATTTTCGACAACTTCCTCGAGGCACTCCCACACTTCATTGGTTTTCTGCTCGATCATTTTCTTGGCCTGCTTCAGAGTGGTGGCATACCCTTTTTCTTCAAGTTTGGCCATCAAATGCGGCTTGAAGAGTTCCAGAGCCATCTTTTTCGGCAACCCGCACTGATCCATCCGAAGATCCGGCCCGACGACGATAACCGAACGACCCGAAAAATCTACCCGTTTCCCGAGAAGATTCTGGCGAAAACGTCCCTGCTTCCCTTTGATGATTTCCGAGAGGGATTTGAGCGGCCGTTTGTTGGCGCCCTTGACGGCATTGGCGCGGCGACCGTTGTCAAACAGCGCATCGACCGATTCCTGCAGCATCCGCTTTTCGTTGCGGACAATGATCTCCGGCGCATCCAGCTCTACCAGTCGTTTGAGGCGCTGGTTGCGGTTGATCACGCGACGATAGAGATCGTTAACATCAGAAACGGCAAATTTTCCGCCGTCGAGACTCACCAGTGGACGCAGGTCAGGCGGAAGGACGGGAAGATACGTCAGCATCATCCACTCGGGGCGGTTGCCTGAGTCGAGAAAGGCTTCGATCACTTTGAGACGTTTGATGATGGTTTTTCGTTTGGCCTCGGATTTGGTCGCACCGATCTCCTCTTTGAGACTGGAAAGCATTTCAACCAGATCCAGTTCGCTTAAAAGCTCCTGAACAACTTCACCCCCCATACGGGCATCGAAACCGGTTGCGCCGAAGCGTTGATGAATCTGCTGATACTGCTCTTCGTTGAGTACATCATATTTCAGAACCGGACTGCCCCCTTCGCTGTCATAGCTTGCTTCACCGGGATTTTTTACGATGTATGCTTCATAGTACAGCACGCGCTCAAGATCTTTCATCTTGACTCCGAGCAGTGTTCCGATCCGGGAAGGGAGAGAATTGACGTACCAGATGTGGGCGACAGGAACTACGAGGTCAATATGTCCCATGCGATCCCGGCGCACCCTTGAGCTGGTCACCTCTACGCCGCATTTTTCACAGACTACCCCCTTGTAGCGCATCTTTTTGTACTTGCCGCAAAGACATTCGTAGTCGCGGATCGGACCGAAGATCTTGGCGCAAAACAAACCGTCACGCTCAGGTTTGAGGGTACGATAGTTGATCGTCTCCGGTTTTTTGACTTCGCCGTAACTCCAGGAAAGAATTTTTTCGGGACTGGCCACCCGCAACTGCAATGCCTCGATATCGGTGGGGCGCTCTTCTCTGTTGATATCTACCGGCGTCAGGTTTTCAAGTAGTTTACTCATGGTCTGCCCCTTTTTCATTTTTTTTCTTTTCATACAGCTCAACATCAAGTCCGAGAGCCTGCAGTTCCTTGGTCAGGACAAAGAGCGTTTCGGGTACTCCGGATTCAGGAACGCTCTCTCCCCGTGTAATGGCACGATACGCCCGTGCACGACCCTCTACATCGTCCGATTTGATCGTCAGCATCTCCTTGAGAGTATGCGCGGCGCCATATGCCTCAAGCGCCCACACCTCCATCTCGCCAAAACGCTGCCCGCCAAAAAGAGCTTTACCGCCCACCGGCTGCTGGGTCACGAGTGAATAAGGACCGGTTGAGCGTGCATGCACCTTCTCATCGACAAGGTGATGCAGTTTGAGCATATACATATAGCCGACATTGACCCGCTCTGTCATTCGACTCCCGGTTTTTCCGTCAAAAAGGACTGTTTTCCCATCGGCATCCATTTTGGCAAGAACAAAAAGCTTCTCAAATTCTTCATGCTTGGGAGACTCGAAAGCCGGTGCTGAAAACTTGACCCCTCTGCTCCAGTCGCGTGCATGTTTGATCAGTACTTCATCACTCATCTGTTCAAGTTCATTCTGAATTTCCATCAGTTTGGCTGTTCGGGCGATCTCGGTCATTTTGGTACGCAACTGCTGAACAAAATCTTTCTGGTTGGCTGCAAAAATCTCTTCGATCTGTTTTCCGAGTTTTGCTCCGATCAATCCAAGGTGTACCTCAAGAATCTGCCCGATATTCATCCGTGAGGGAACCCCAAGGGGGTTGAGGATCAAATCAACCGGTTCACCGTCCTCCATATAGGGCATATCAATTTCGGGGACAATGTTCGAAACGATACCCTTGTTTCCATGACGACCGGCCATCTTGTCTCCAACTTTGAGTTTGCGCTTGGTCGCAATGTACACTTTGACCAGTTTGGTCACGCCGCTGGGGAGGATATCGTCCTTTTCCAGAATAGCCAGTTTCTCTTCGTGCTCATTCTTCAACCGTTTTTTCTCGGCAAGGAAATAGTTTTTGAGATTCTCATACTCCTTCTGAATTTCCGGAGAATACGACTGAACCACCGTGCGAAGAACGAAGCGGTTGATACCGGCAACGGTCTCTTTGTCGATTCGGGTTCCCCCTTTGAAAACCTGATCTCCGATCTCCACATCCTTTTCCAGTGTCTGGCTTGCCAGAAAGGCCGTAATGCGCATCATCTCTTCGCGGTCAATCATCAGCAGCTGATCGTGGTGGTTTTTGTCCAGGCGGGCCTTTTCTTCCTCATAAGCCTTAATGGAACGGGCATCTTTTTCATACCCTTTTTTGGTGAAAATCTTGATATCGACCACCACCCCTTCCATCGAGGAGGGACAATAAAGTGACTTGTTTACGACGTGACCGGCTTTTTCGCCGAAGATAGCACGCAAAAGGCGCTCTTCGGGCGTAGGACGAATCTCCCCTTTGGGGGAAACTTTGCCCACAAGGATCATTCCGGGCTTGACATGGGTTCCAATCTTGACAATCCCGCTCTCATCAAGATGCAGCAATTCATCTTCGCGGATATTGGGAATGTCGCGGGTGATCTCTTCGGTACCGTGCTTGAGTTCCCGTGCCTCGATCTCTTTTTCATAAATATGGACGGAGGTAAAAGCATCTTCCCGGATCAGCTTTTCGGAGATAACGATGGCATCTTCGTAGTTGTATCCGTTCCAGGGCATGAAGGCTACTTTGATGTTTTTCCCCAGTGCCAACTCCCCCTGATCCATACTGGCACCATCCGCAATGATTTGCCCTGCGGCTACTTCATCCCCGACATGCACGATTGGGCGCTGTGTAAACGTCGTATTCTGATTGGTGCGCATATTGCGTTCCAATGCATACCGGTCGATGAACACCCCGCTCGCATCTTCTCCGACAATGTAAATGTTTTCCGCATCCACCTTTTCAACCCGGCCGGCCCGTTTGGCCGAAACCGACTCCCAGGCGTCCCGGCTGACGATTGCCTCCATCCCTGTTCCGACCATTGGTGCTTCGGTCTTGAGCAGCGGCACTGCCTGGCGCTGCATGTTTGATCCCATCAGAGCACGGTTGGCATCATCGTGCTCAAGAAAAGGGATCAGTGCTGCTGCCGAACCGGAAATCATAAGCGGAGAGATGTCAATCAGGTTCACTTTTGATGATTCGTTAAGCCCGATGTTTCCGTTCAGCCGTGTCTCAATCAAATCGTCGACAATGTAACCGCTCTCATCCACAACGGTTGAAGCCGGTGCAATCACCTTATCCTCTTCCTGGGTTGCGGTAATGTAAACAATCTCATCGGTTACCTGACGATTCTTAACCACTTTGTATGGTGCTTCGATGAAGCCCAGATCGTTCACTTTTGCGTATGTTGCCAACGTGTTGATCAGACCGATATTCTGCCCTTCGGGTGTTTCAATGGGGCAGATACGGCCATAATGTGTCGGATGGACATCCCGCACCTCAAATCCGGCACGCTCCTTCACCAGTCCCCCTTCACCCAATGCAGAAAGACGGCGCTTATTGGTCACCTCCGAGAGCGGGTTGGTTTGATCCATAAACTGGCTCAGCTGCCCCCCGGAGAAAAATTCCATGATCGCATTGGTGATCATTTTGGAGTTGACCAGATCGTGCGGCATCAGCTCTTCAAGAGAGCCGCTGATAGTGGGCATTTTATCCTTGATGGCTTTTTGCATCTTGGCCAGTCCCTTGTGCAGCTCATTGCCCAGCAGTTCTCCAATGGCACGAATACGACGATTGCCAAGGTGATCGCGGTCATCGATGTGTCCCTGACCGTTTTTGACTTTGATCAGATATTTAACTGTATTGATAATGTCCTCGGCGGTAAGCACTGTCACATAATCCGGAACCTCCTGTCCCAGTTTGTGGTTCATCTTCATCCGTCCGACACGGGTCAAATCGTAGCGTTCAGGATCGAAAAAGAGCCCTTCAAGGAATTTTTTGGCTGCTTCCGGTGTCACCGGCTCCCCGGGGCGCATCACCTTGTAGATACGGATCGCCGACAAAACATTCTCGTCGTCCACCTCTTCGGTCTGCTTGAGCAGACGAAGGCTTTCATGATCGGCAATAAATGCTTTGATAATCGAGCTGTCGGTATCCTCCGCCAAATCATCGGCAATCGCGAAACGCTCAACGCCCGAATCAATAATGCGTTTCAGTTTGGTTTCATCCAGCTGGGTAACCACGTCATAGAGTACTTCTCCTGTCTCCTGATTGATAATCGGTCTGGCCAGATGCCGCTCCATCAGAACCTCAAGGGGATATTCGATCCATTTCAGCCCCTCTTTGAGCAGTTTCTGAGCCTTTATCTTTGTCAAACGTTTGCCGGAAGCTACGATAATATTGCCATCGATGTCTTTGATATCGTATTCGGCCCGTACACCAAAATCATCCGGGTTGTATTTGACAAGAAAACGGTTGTCTTTGATAACAATCTCTTTGGTTGGATAGAACAGTTTGAGGATATCTTCTTTGGTGTAATCAAGCGCCCGGAACAGAATCGTCACAGGGATTTTGCGGCGTTTGTTGATTCGGGCATAAAGAATATCCTTGGCATCATATTCAAAGTAGAGCCAGCTGCCGCGATCGGGAATGATTTGAGCCGAATAAAGCAATTTGTTCACCGTAGTAGTTGCTTCGGCTTCCTTGAAAATAACACCGGGGCTCCGGTGGAGCTGATTGACAATGACCCGCTCTACTCCATTGATGATGAACGAAGTCCGATCGGTCATAAGGGGGATATCCCGAACAAAAATCGACTGTTCCTTAATCTCTTTTGGATCAAGCTTCTCACCGGTTTTTTCGTCACGATTCCAAATAATCAAGGCAATGTTAAGCTTGAGCGAAACCGCATACGTCAGACCCCGCTCCATACATTCGCGTACCGTATATTTAGGTCTGACAACCTCCAGCCCCCGGTACTCGAGAGTGATGCGGTTCTGCTGATCGTGAATCGGAAACGCAGATTTGAACGTTTTTTCAATGATACTGTTGCTGCGGTCGACGGCATCAAGCATCAAGAAGTTTTCATAGCTCTGCTGCTGAAGCTGAAGCAAATTGGGAATTTCGATTTCTCGAGGTGTTTTGGAGAAATCAACGCGAAGACGGTTGCCGGAATGGAGGGAGTTTAACATGAGCGAACCTTCATTGGAATTCGTAGTTTTGTTTGATGATACACAAAAAAACTATTAACAAGAGGGTATGAAATGTCTCTGAATAGTTTATCCCTGTATCAGGACAGGAACAGAAAATGGAGTTCCCCGGATGTTCCGGGGAAAAGGTCTTATTTGAGCTCGACGGTTGCACCGGCTTCTTCGAATTGTTTTTTGATCTCTTCGGCTTCCTCCCTGGAGACTCCCTCTTTGATAACGCTGGGGGTCTCTTCGGCAGCCGCTTTTGCCTCTTTCAGTCCCAGGCCGGTTACCGCACGGACAACCTTGATGACGTTGATCTTTTTGGAGCCCGTCCCGGTAAGCACTACATTGAATTCCGTCTGCTCTTCACCCGCAGCAGCGCCGGTGTCGGCAGCGCCGGCAGCAGCGACAACAGTCGCCTGCGCCGAAACACCGAATTTCTCTTCAAACTCTTTTACCAGCTCGCTCAGTTCGAGCACAGACAAACCGGAGATGAATTCGAGTACATCTTCTTTTGAAATGGCCATGTTTTATCCTTTGACTATTGTTACATTGGCAGGCAATCGGAACAAGCCTGCACAGCAGGCTTACGCCTCCTCTTCATGTTTGCGTTTCAAGGCATCCAGACCGATCGTAAAATTACGAATGGGAGCCTGCCAGACATTCAGCAGCATGCCGATAAGCTCATCGCGGCCTGGCAGTTTCGCCATCGCGTGGATCGTAGCGAGATCCACCGACTGCCCCTCAAGGGCGCCGGCTTTGATCACAAAACGATCTTTGAGTTCCGCTGCAGCCTTGTCGGCGGTTTTGCAAGTATTGATCTGGTCTTCGCCCCACACCAGCAAATTGGTGTCTTTGAGCTCGAGTCCTTCAATATCGGCATGTTTCAACGCCAGAGAAGCCAAAGTGTTTTTGACAACTTTGACATGGGTACCGCTCTCTGAAGCCACTGCACGAACCTGCTCAAGCTCTTTGTGGGTGACGCCTTTGTAATCACACACAATTACCGCTTGAGAAGCTTTGAGTGCCTCGCTCATCCCGGCAACAAGCTGCTCTTTTTCTGTACGGGTCATTTCTACTCCTTTCCGACTTCGAACCGGGTCCCCACACAAGGTGGACGAAGTGAATCCGGACGGACACTTTTCTGTTTAAGCTTGCGCCCCGGTTTTCTTCAGTCTAAGATAAAGTTTACAATCTCAAAGTCTATTTTATCTCCATAACTTCGTTGCTGTCCAGGGTAATGGAAGGACTCATGGTCAACGAGATCGCCGCATTTTTGACATAACGTCCTTTGGCGCTGGCCGGTTTTGCACGGTTGATTTTTTCAAGGAAAGCCGTCAGATTTTCTTTGATCTGATCTTCGCTGAAGCTTACTTTGCCGATGCCGGCATGGATATTGCCTTTTTTATCAACGCGAAAATTCACCTGACCGCCCTTGGCATTTTTAACGGCTGTTGCCACATCCACCGTTACGGTTCCTGTTTTGGGGTTGGGCATTAAACCTTTGGGGCCGAGAATTCGGGCAACCTTACCAAGGACTCCCATCATATCAGGGGTGGAAATCACCGTATCAAAATCCAGTTTGCCGGCCTGAATCTGCTCGATCAGTTCATCACTGCCCACAAGATCCGCTCCGGCTGCTTCAGCCTCATCGATCTTGTCCCCTTTTGCAAAAACAGCTACACGAACTGTCTTTCCGGTTCCGTTTGGAAGGACAACCGATCCGCGGATCATCTGGTCTGCGTGACGCGGATCGACATTGAGATTCAATGCCACTTCGACGGTTTCATCAAATTTGGCCGATTTCAGCTGTTTGACGGTGGCCACCGCTTCATCGATACTGTAAAGCTTGCCCGTATCGATCTTTTCAAGAAGGGCTTGTTTTCGTTTGGTTATTTTTGACATGATTGTTCTCCGCTTTTTGCTCCCACTGCAATCCAGTGGTCAGATAGGGTTAGTCCGTAATCTCGATGCCCATGCTTCGGCATGTGCCTGCGATGATCCGGGCAGCTTGTTCGCGATCATTTGTGTTGAGATCTTCTATTTTGAGGTCGACGATTTTCAAGAGTTGCTCCCGGGTCAAAGTTCCCACTTTGTTCAGCAGGGGATTGTCGCTCCCTTTTTTGATTCCGGCCTCTTTCATGATCAAATCAGTCGCCGGAGGCTGCCTGGTAACAAATGTAAAACTGCGATCGGTATATACACTGACTTCAACCGGTATTTTGAAGCCCATTTTGTCCTTGGTTTTCTCATTGAACGCTTTGCAGAATTCCATGATGTTGACGCCGCGCTGACCCAGAGCAGGACCAACCGGCGGCGATGGGTTGGCCTGACCGGCCGGGATCATCATTTTGAATTTTTCAGCAATCTTCTTTGCCATGACATTTCCTTCTCGTTTAAATTATTTTTTCGACTTGGGTATAAAGCATTTCCACCGGAGTGTTGCGTCCAAAAATCGACACGTTAAGCTTCAATTTTCCATGATCAAGATCGTACTCTTCCACCATGCCTGTAAAGTTTGCAAATGGGCCGTCAATAATACGTACCATCTCACCGGTTTCGAAATCGACCTTGGGGCGCGGGGAGCCTTTTTTCTCCATTTTTTCAAGAATCACTTGAATGTCAGCCTCACTCAAAGCAGTCGGTGTCTTCTGCTCTCCAATGAAACGGGAAACGCGGGGTAGACCCTGAATTTTATGCCACAGATCGTTATCAAGATCAAGATGGGCAAAAACATATCCGGAATACAGAGAACGTTCTGTGATTTTCTTTGCACCGTTTTTGACTTCTATTACTTCTTCGGTGGGAACGACAACATCTTTGATCTTTTCTGTAAGACCGTAGTCGATTGCCATCTGTTCAATTGCACGTTTAACGGAGCGTTCACTCCCGGCATAGGTTTGAATCGCGTACCATTGATAAGCCATCATTG
>JALVQH010000349.1 GCA_027031505.1 Campylobacteraceae bacterium
TTCGACTCATTTATCTCCCATCTCTCCGAATCCTCCCTGAAACCCAACTTCCCCCTCAGCGGATTTTAACTGTTTAAAGTAACGCTTGTAACTCTCCTCTTTTTCGGATTTCTTCTAATCGACCCTTCATTCTGGATCATCGAAAGTGTTCTGGTTGTGATGATGAGAGTATGGGGGTTATTTTACTTTGGATCCCAAACTTAAAAACTCGTTGGTTTCCCGATAAATATTTTGGATTGATCGCCATAAACTTATTTCGATGTTACCGACCATCCCCAAACAACGACGAATACATCCGCGAATATTCACTCTCAAAACGTCGATTAGGTTTAAAGGTATATGGAAGTGTCCCGTCGAGGTGTTTCTTGAAAGTGTCATCGATATAGTTTGGGGGGACTGGATCGTGATAGTATCTCTGAGCCATACGTTTGTATTCTGCTTCGAGCAGTCCTTTCTTTTCTCGAGCGAAATCGACCACTTCCGCTTGTTTCAGGGCAACGAATGCATCATGTTGCTTTTGAAAGAGCTGATTTTTTCGTTCGCTGTATTCTTCTATCCGTTTGGAAATTTCCTTGTTCTCGTCTTCTTTTTTTTCAACAACATCCCAGGAGTAGTTGTAACGCTCATTTCTTACCTTCCAAATGAGTATCACCCACAACCATCCGACGAAAAATCCAACTATAATTGGAGACAACATCCACAGGAGAAACCCCAGGAACTCCAAAAATTTCATGAAAATAATAACCATAGCTGCACCAGCCAGAACATAGGCAATTATCATACCCATCTCTTCCATCTCATGGCCCCTTCGCTGCATTTTTAAACCATTGGATAAACTCCTGTGCAAATGGTTGATCCTGGATAAACCCCGTACCATACCCCAATGCAGCCACTATCAATACAGCTGCATAAAACGGCCAGGTAACAGGTATGCCATCTTTCGCCACTATGGCATTGATGATTCTACTTCTTTTTTCAATGACTTTTTCATTTTCCGCAATTCGTGTACGTAAACGCTCTACATTTTCTTCCCGTTCGAACCTCTCACGCTCCTGACGTATCTCCACGGCAAACTGTTCCAGCTTGTGATGCGCTTCGGATTCACGAACACGTAAAAGTGCCAAATTTTCATCCCACATCTTGCGGTATTGATTCACCGATTGACGGAATCTTCTTTCGACCTCATCAAGCTTCTTTTGAAGTTCTGCATTGACATCTATTGAATGTTTGTTTACCAATTCCCGTATCATCCACAATGTCGCATCATCGAGTGAAATCGTCTCCTGAGGCAGCACCGAAAATAAGATGGTCAAAGCTTCAAGCGTCGGTGTATTGCATGTACGAAGCAGACAAACCGCCATAACTTTATAAAACAAACCGCTCGCTGCAAAATGCCGCAACCCCGTAACCGTCAGTTCAGTCTCGATCAATGTACCGCTCTCAGAAAGATAAAGGAAATATTCGAGATAGATATCCGGTTCATTTTTGGGAACAACATACCGGGTCAGCAAAAGACTCCAGTGAATCTCCCGCAAAAAATTTCTCTGCGAAATCAATTCGCGCACCGGACGGGACGTGAGAGGCAAGCCGCGTACATGCTCGGTCAAGTTCCCCGCCCGATCCAGAGCGGCATATATTGAAAGTGTCGCCCGCTTCACCCTGCGTCGGTAGTGACTGCCCATCACACCCATAACTGAGTACACTGTCGCCTCCAGTTCATGGACGATAACCCGCTTGTCACTCTGGGGATCAGCGAGTTTGAATGCAACCAGCCTAGCATAATCATCATATGCGTCCAACAATGCTTCTATACGATCTTCAAACAAAGAAAGGCTTAAAATATGGTATGCTAGCACGCTGATCGAAGTACCGTTGGACAGTGTCATCGCTTCTTCTGTCGCACGGAACGCTCGTTCTTTTTTGTTCATTGCAATATTCTGTCGGGCTTGATCGGCCAGTTCAAGCGCCCTGGTTTTATTGGGACTTGATATTAATTTTTTTAATTCAGAAAGGTCACCGGAAATTGCGTTGAGGGAAAGGTTGACACGGGACAACTGCGCTTGGAGGATCTGGTTGGTCTGATCGATCCTGGAGGAGAGCAGTGCAGTCGAATTCTGAATCGCCTGAATGATCTCCTTGCGGGATTGTTCCACCGCCCCATGCACACCAGTCACCCTTCCCGCAATGTCGAGCAGGGTGTAGTTGGCTTCCCAGAGCCCGTCGGATATCTCATCGCTCATATCCGATAGGTGACTCTGGATACTGTCCAGTCCCTCCCCCAGCGCCGATGCCATCTCCTCTGCCTGATGGCCAAGCGTTTCCGATATATTGCTGAAGTTTTGATCGAACGAATCGACGAGAGCGCCCCCCGCGTCAGCAATCTCTTCGAGATTGGCGACTATCTCATGCTTGAATGCCGGAGGTCCGTCCGGGAAAAAGAAGCGATCGGCTATTGTCGACTTAAATCGTTTCATTTATAATATTTCTCATTTTCTTATTCAATAATGTAATTTATGTTAAGATTGCTCATTAGATCAAAACCTTTATTTTAATAGTTTTAGGGCACCTCTAATAAAAGATCGTACCCACAACCTTCCCAGCTTTTCTCTAGGCAATGCATCGTTTGAAAGCATAACCATAGCTATATAAAATGATAGCACAGCATAGGCGAAAGCTGGCAATACCCGCAGAGTAGGCATAACCTATTTATTCGAAGTACCCATTTGTTTTTATCGCCCAAGGATGGCCCGGCGCAACTCTGCTGCTCTGGATCGCCGTCGCTCTGACCCTCTACAGCGGCTACGAATATGTCCCGGACTTTTTCCG
>JALVQH010000350.1 GCA_027031505.1 Campylobacteraceae bacterium
TGCAGCCGGGATCGGAGATTTCTCTTTCATTCTTCGCTGGAATGAAGCCAATGCACCGCTCAAACGCAACGTCACTATCCACGACGTAGGCAACGCCGGCATGTACCTGCTGAGCGATCTCAGCCGGGGAGTAACCGGAGAGATTCATCACGTCGACAGCGGATACAATGTCATGGGAATGCCGGCGGTGGAATTTGACGAGAACGGGAAGCCGTCACTGGTTTGGAAAGGATGAGTTTTAGTGAATAGTGAATGGTGAATAGTCTTGGTAGGCGTTGCTGCGCAACGCTTTTATTGACGGGGGACTTTAGTCCTGTTTGGTAATGAAACATAAAAGATGAAACATGAAAGACTCCGAAGCCTATCTCACCAAAAAAGCCTTTTTTGACAAGGTGCTGACGGTATATGGGCGGCATGCGGTGATGGAAGCGCTTCTGGATGAGCATCTGACGATTCACAAACTGCATCTCTCCACATCCAATAAACCTTCCGGCGAACTCGATCGAATGATTCGGATCGCCAGAGAGCGCGGAATTTCGATTGCCCGGCACGATAAGCAGGCTCTCTCCCGTATCTCCAAAAACGCCCGTCAGGATCAGGGAGTGGCACTTGATGTGGTGATGGAGCATTTTGTTGAGGAAGCAGAGATACTCAAGCAGAAATCATATCGCATCATTGCCGTAGATGGAGTAACCAATCCGCAAAACCTCGGGATGATCATCCGATCCTGTGCCGCGGGCACGATCGATGCGCTTTTGCTGCCGACCCGAGGGGCGGCTCGGATTTCACCTCCGGTGATTCAAGCCAGTGCTGGAACCCTTTTTCGTCTGCCGATCATCAGGACGCCTGATCTTGTCGCTTCACTTCGGCGGTTTGGGAGAGAGGGAGCCCAGGTGTATGCACTCGAAGCGGATGCCTCTTTGGACTACCGAAATGTTCCGGTAGAGGGAAAACGGATTTTTGTCCTGGGAAATGAATCGGAGGGGATCACGCCGGCAGTCCTGGATGCGTGCACTGAAGCTATCGCCATTCCAATGGCGCGCGGAGTCGAATCGCTCAACGTCGCAGTGACGGCGGCATTGTTGGCTTTTTGTTAAGCCAGATTGGTGTAAACCGTCTGGACGTCGTCGTCCTCTTCAAGTTTTTCGATCAGCGCTTCGATCGGTTCCAGCGCTTCATCTTCCAGTTCAATGGGGGCGTTTGGAATGTACTCAAGCGTCGCCTTTTTCGGTTCGATGCCGCGCTCTTCAAGCGCTTTGCTCAGCTCGCCGAATGAGGTGAATTCTCCGTAAATACGGAGAATGGGCGTGTCGTCACCGTTTGCGTGCGGCTCAACATCTTCTTCGATCTCTTCCAGACCGTAATCGATCAGCTCCAGCTCCAGCTCCTCCATATCCATGTCATCGGTTCGCTCAATTATAAAAACCGATTTGCGGGTGAACATGAAATTGAGCGATCCGCTGGTAAGCATCTCGGCACCGTTCCGGCTGAGGATCGCCTTGACATTGGCGACAGTGCGCGTACTGTTGTCGGTGGCACACTCGACGATCATTTGCACTCCGTGAGGCGCTTTGACATCGTACACAACCTCTTTGATGTCGGCTGCATCTTTGTTAAAAGCCCGTTTGATCGCTGCTTCGATATTGTCTTTGGGCATGTTCTGGGCTTTGGCGTTGGCAATGGCCGTACGGAGTTTGGCGTTCATTTCCGGGTCGGGGCTGCCCCCTTCTCTGGCCGCCATGGTGATGATTTTTCCCAATTTCGGGAAGAGGCGGGACATGGTGCCCCATCGCTTCATCTTGGCTGCTTTTCGGTATTCGAATGCGCGTCCCATTGAGTGTCCTTAGTACAAATTTGCCGAATTATACAGCATGGGGGCTAAGCATTCGCCCATCGCTTGTCCCGAATGCTCATCTGCCTGGTTTCGTCATCGATGTGGATATCGAAAAGATCGATCTCCTTGATAAGGTTGCTGAGCTTCTTGTACCCGAAGTTGACAGGTGAAAACGACGAACGGTTGCCGATATAGCTGCCGATGTCGCTCAATTGTGCCCAGCCGTACTCATCCATCGTCTGATCAACGGCATCGCGGAGGAGGTTGACCAGCCACGTATCGCTTCGCATCTCTTTTCCGCTTTTGCGGGCAGGGGTCTGAGGTGCGGGTGCGGCAGCGGATGTCGCCCCTTTCTCTTCGGTGGTGCGGGGCATCAGCTTTTCGGTGAAGATAAATTGTGAGCAGGCCGCCATGAACGGTTTGGGGGTTTTCTTCTCTCCGAAACCAAACACCTTGATCCCCTCGGCCAGTACCCGCATCACCACAGGAGTAAAATCGCTGTCGCTCGTGGCAAAGGCAAACGCATCGATCTGTTTGGTGTGCAGCAGGTCGATCGCATCGATGGTCATGAGGATATCGGTGGCATTTTTGTTTTTGGTGTAGTCAAACTGCTGGATCGGCTTGATGGCGTATTCGAGGAGTTTCTCTTCCCAGTTTTTGAGATTGTCTTTGGTCCAGTTGCCGTAAGCCTGACGGATGTTGACGACGCCGTATTTGCTCAGCTCACTGATGATGCCGTCGATGGCACGGTACGAGATGTTGTCGCAGTCGATAAAGAGGGCAATATGGTCTTCTTTTTTCATCTTGGGTCACTTTTTTGGATATTATACCTGAAAAAAGTCTATTCTTGAGTGTTTTTAAACTATGTTTGAATAGAATGCAGATACACATTTATATTTACGAAAGGAGAAAATGTGCTGAAAAGATGTAACAAAATCGGTTTTTGGATTTGCCTGCTGATTCTGTTGATTGTCGTTTG
>JALVQH010000351.1 GCA_027031505.1 Campylobacteraceae bacterium
CCAAAGAGGTACAGAGGCCACCTATACGTTGTTTGATACGATCTTCTTCTCCGTCATCGGGTATGTCAGCGGGGTCTCGACCTTAAGCGGGATTGCGGCTCTTTGGAAAGACCGGGTTCTCCAGAAGGTTTCGGGGTACGTTCAGGTGCCGCACGAGACCACATTGGGGCGCATCCTCGGTGCACTGAGAGCTCCGGATATTGCCGAGTTTGAACACTTCATCCATTCGGTGCGCAAACAGGTATGGACGCGCAGCCGGACTTTGTTAAATCAAGTAGAATTGGGACAAGATCAAAAGGTACTTTGAGTACATATCTTTCATCAAATGCTTTTTTATCGTTCGGATAAAGAGGTTCATCATATTGTGTCATAACAGGTGAGGCAATAACATTCAAATCAATAAGTAAAAACGAATCTATAATAGTTATAGTGCATTTTGCATTTGTAATTGTTCTATATTTATGCCCCATATCAAATGCATTATGACCAAATCTGTAATTTATTGTCCCAAAACGCTAGTCCAAAACTATGCACTTTCAGTGCAAGGCTTTAGCTTCTACAAATGTGTTAGAATGTTGGGATGAGAAGAAGTGGGCATACTGTACCTCTACCCCTTCACCCGAAAAAACGTACTTCCGCTCCCGCTGAAAAACCATCCGTCTTTATTATATTTTTCCAGCTCGGGGCAGATCATCATGGCCGGGGGGAAGAGGTCATTCAGTGCTGCCGGGTCGGGGACGATGCGGAGCAGCGTGCGTGAGTCGAGGTTTTCCCAGCCGAAGTGGCTCGTCGGGTCGATGTTGCGCAGGAGGTGGCGGTGGAAGGTGCGGTACACCTCGGCGGTATTGCAGGCGATCTCGGGCGGGGTGAAGAGTTCCAGGGGAAGAGGCTCCTCCTCAAACGGCCGGACGATTTCGCCAAATCCCTTGACATTGGCGCTGGGGTAGTCGTAGACGAAGAAAGGAACATCGGCTCCGATCGTGCTGCCGATCTCGGCCAGCCGGTCGATGGAGATTTTGAGGTCGCACACCTCATGGACGAGGCGCATGAAGGCTCCGGCATCCGAGCTGCCGCCTCCGAGGCCGGCCTGGGTGGGGATCCGCTTGGTGACGACCACTTTGTGGTGGTGAAAAAATTCAAGGATATCGAGATCGCCGGTGTGTTCGTTGAGGGCTTTGTAGGCTTTGTAGATGGTGTTGGACTCCAGCGGGACATCCTCAAACCCCTCGAGGGTAAACGTATCGCACTCGCAGGGGACGAACGCGATCGTATCGTAGAGGTCATCGACGCGCATGAAGCGGGAGGAGAGGGTGTGGTAGCCGTCGCGGTGACCGGTGATCTTGAGATAGATATTGACTTTGGCGGGGGCATTGATCTTCATGAGGGATTTCCCTCATGAAGAAGTGAATAGTGAATAGTGAATAGTGAATAGTGTTGTTGGGACATGGGGTTCCTTTTGTTTTGTGGTGTTATTGTACGGTATGGTTGCTTTATGGTAGAAAATGCAACATAGGTAGCCGAAAAACGGTTAACCTTTCTGGATTAGAATTCCTCTTAAGTTTAGTCATATAGACTAAACAATACTTATGACAAGGAGTCAATGATGAAAAAGGTTATCCTCTCGGCAATTGCTGCCTCGATGGTATTGGGTATGTCGGCGAATGCCAATGTAGAAAATGGAAAACCGGCAACAGTCAAACAGATCAATGCCCAAACGGTCAAACAGGCCAAAAGTGATGCCGTCTCTCACCAGAAAAAGATGGTGCAGGAGGCGATTGATTCGCTCAAAAACGCCCATGAGGCGCTGGTGCAACTGGACAAAAAGGACAAAGACGGTGCAATCAAGTCGATCGAAAAGGCATTGGGCAAGCTCGAGGTGATCCTTTCGGCCAAAACATCGCCCAAACTGTTGCCGATCAAGAGCTACGTGGTCGTCAATGAGTTTATCGGAACCAGCGACGGGATCAAAGCCACCGTCAAACTGGCCAGGGAACTGCTCGGTGACGGCAAAGTCCAGCAGGCACGCAAACTCCTGATGCCTTTGACCAGCGAAGTGGATGTGACTACCGTCAGTCTGCCGCTGGTCTCGTATCCGGATGCACTCAAGTTGGCGGCGAAATATATCCACAGCGGCAAAATTGCCATGGCCAAAGAGGTGCTGGCGATTGCGCTCAACACTTTTGATGAGTCGACTGTCATCGTACCGCTTCCGCTGCTCAAAGCTACTGATTTGATTGCTGCAGCCTCAGATGTGGCTGCCGAGGACAAAGAGTCGGCACTTCGTTACCTCGACGGTGCCGGTGAAAGCCTCAAAGTCGCCGAAGCACTGGGATATGTGAGCAAAAGTGCGGTTACGTATCAGATACTTCAGGAGAAGATTGACGCTGTCAAAAAAGAGATCAAAGGGAAAAATAAAGCCGAAAAACTCTTCGAATCCCTCAAGGAAAAGTTAGCTGACTTCAAAGCCAAAGTTTTTTCTCCCAAAAAATAACCTTTTAAACAGTACGGTGAAGCCAATCGATGCTTCGCTGTGCTATACTGTCATGGATGATCTTTATCGCCCCACATAAGGAGAGACCATGATCCCAAAAGAGATACAGCAATACTACGATATCCGTACCAAAGCGCGTGCCTATTTTTGTTACCTGTTGCAGCGCTCCATCCCCAATAACCTGCCGGATCCGTCGCTCGATGTGATTACACGCGGGTTGAAAAACATCAAAAAGGAGCTTCCGAAATTTCAGTCGATGTACATTCTGGATGGAAAAGGGGTGCAGGTGATCGACAGCTTCTCGGGAAAATCTTC
>JALVQH010000352.1 GCA_027031505.1 Campylobacteraceae bacterium
ACCGGATCGAAACTTGCCATCCGATGGACATATGTCTGCGTACCCGAAGCGACCCCGAGCAGCTCGACCGGCACGCTCGTCTCACCGAGACGCACCTGCAGCCACCGCACCGGACGGATGAACTCTTCGCTCCGAGTCCCCCAGCGCATCCTCTTGCCAAACGCCATCGATCCGATCCACTCCCGGATCATTTTGCCGAGCAGCTCCGATGTGGATGTACCCTTTTCCTCCTTGCGAAAAAAGAGCACTTCGCGGCCGTTCTTTTCAACCCGCTCCAGCTCTTCAAACGCCACACCGCATTTGCGTGCGAATCCCTCTCCCGCTTTGGTCGGTTTGCCGTCCCGGATCGCCGCCTGCACCGGCGGCCCCATCAGCCGGGTGGTTCGGTCGGGCTGGCGGATGGGCATCGCCTCGTGCATCAACACCAGACGACGCGGCGTATAAAGGAAGGTAAATTCACTCTCCAGCATACGGTTCTCGAGAATCTCCGCCCAGGATGTTTCGATATTTTTCAGAATGTTCAACAGGGGAACGGCGGGGAGTTCCTCGACGCCGATTTCGATGAGTAGGGGTTGGGTCATGGTGGGTTTCCTGCATTTAAATTGTCGTGAGGGATTCGGGATTTTATCCAAAAGTACGTAAAGGTAGGCTATGATTGCGTACTGGAAATACTCTATACAAGGAGCAACCCGTGCAATACTACCTCCCCGTTCTGACCTTTCATGTCCTCTCCGTCCTTTCGTGGATGGCGGTGATGTTTTATATGCCCCGGCTGTTCGTCTACCATCAGGAGCATCGGGACAAGAAGGATTTTACCGATGTGGTGAAGATCCAGGAGCGGATGATCTACAAAGCCATCGGTCTGCCCGCGATGTGGGCGACGATCCTCAGCGGCTCCCTGCTGATCTATCTCAATCCTGCTTTGCTCCATCAGAACTGGATGATTGCCAAACTGCTGGTGCTGGTGCTCCTCATCGCCTACAGCTTCTCGATGGAACACTACCGAAAGATCCTCCTCGAAGACCGCTGCACCAAATCGGGGCAATTTTTCCGCGCCTACAATGAAGTCCCCACCATTCTGGCGATCCTCATCGTCACCTATGTTATCACCAAATCGATCCCGGTCTATTTCTCCATCGGGATTACACTCTTTTTTGCCTTCATCATGTATAAGATTTTGACGAAGAAAGTGGACGAGAATTAGGAGTGAGGGATTAGGAATTAGGAGTTTTGGTATGCGTTGCTTTGCAACGCTTTTATGGGTGTAAGGAAACGCGTAGGTCGGGATCTCCTGATCCCGACATGGGGTTACATAGCGGAAACGGTTTGCCCAACAAAATCTTCACTACGCCTGCGACGTCAAATGCAACCCCATCACCCCGATGATGATCAGTGCGATGCTGCCGATCCTGGCGAGGCTGACGGGTTCTTTGAAAAGATAAATCCCCACGATTGTGATCAATGCTGTATCGACCCCTGACCAGATCGCATACGCCATACTCATGTCGAAGCGTTTGAGAGCCAGTGTGAGGGCTCCGAGGGAGAGAAGGTAAAAGACCATCATGGCCACAGACGGCCACGTGCGGGTGAATTCCTCGAACATTTTCATCGACGTCGTGCCGGCCACCTCGAGGATGATGGCGGCGAGGAGGTAGAGGCAGTATTGCATTTTGGGCTTTGGGGGCGCTTTGCGCGTGTTATTGGTTTATTAGTATATTGGTATATTGGTTAATGGTGGATTGGATAAGGGGTGAACGTAATCGTCTGAATGTTTGTTGATGTGGTAATAACAACAATTGCAGGAGCTCAAAACAGCATCTTCGCTGGTAGAAGCTCCCAATAGTGACCGCAAGCCAACAAGAAAGCTGTTACAGGATATTGCGGATATCAAAGCAAGAAACAAAATCATTGTGGAAGCATACAGGGAAGGATATTCTCAGCATATGATTGCTAAAGTGTTGGGAATGGCACAATCGACCATTAATGGGATCATCAAGAGGAATGGTTAGTGCGATTACGTTCACCTGACCCCTTAGTCCGTCTGGCTGAAGAGCTGGAAATAACCATTACATACACGAGGAGCCTCCATGACCACCCGCGAACAGATCCACCACATCATTACCGAGCGCTACCTGATCCTCGATGGGGCGATGGGGACGCAGATCCAGGATCTCAAAGTCCCGGCTGAGGCGTGGCTGGATGAAAATGGAAACGTCCAGGAGGGGTGCAACGAACTGCTCAATGTCACCGCCCCTGAGATCATCGGGCGGATCCACAAGCGCTACGCGATGGCGGGAGCCGATATGATCAAGACCAACACCTTCGGCACCATGCCGTGGGTGCTGGACGAATACGGGCTGGGGCATCGGGCGTATGAACTCTCCAAAAAGGGAGCCGAACTGGTCAAGGCGGTCTGCAAGGAGTACGCTACGCCGGAGAAACCCCGGTTTGTCCTCGGATCGATCGGGCCGGGAACCAAGCTGCCATCGCTGGGGCATATCCACTACGACGAGATGTACGTCGGGTATCTCGAGGTGGCCAGGGGACTCATCGACGGCGGGGTGGATGTGTTTCTTCTCGAGACGTGCCAGGATCCATTGCAGATCAAAGCGGCGATCCACGCCTGCACCGATGCCGCAGCCGAGCGGGGGGTGGAGGCGCCGATCATGGTCTCGGTCACCATCGAACTGAGCGGGACGATGCTCATCGGCACCGACGCGGCGACGATTGTGACGATCCTCGAGCCGTTCGATCTCCTCTCGCTGGGGTTCAACTGCGGCACCGGCCCCGATCAGGTCAAAAA
>JALVQH010000353.1:0-2821 GCA_027031505.1 Campylobacteraceae bacterium
CCACGAAACCACCCTCCCCAACGGCCTGCGTATCGTCGTCCTGCCGATGAGCAACGATTCGGGGGTCATCACTACCGATATCCTCTACGCTGTCGGCAGCCGGGATGAGACGATGGGCAAGAGCGGGATCGCGCACATGCTTGAGCATATGAACTTCAAATCGACCAAAAACCTCGCCGAAGGGGAATTCGACGAGATTGTCAAGCGCAACGGCGGGGTCAACAACGCTTCGACCGGATTTGACTACACCCACTACTACATCAAATCAGCCAGCCGTCACCTCGATCAGTCCCTCGAACTTTTTGCCGAGTTGATGGCTCATCTCAACCTTACTGACGAAGAGTTCCAAAAAGAGCGCGACGTCGTCGCCGAAGAGCGTCGCTGGCGCACCGACAACAGCCCCATCGGTTACCTCTATTTTCGCCTCTTCAACGAGCACTACACCGCCCACAGCTACCACTGGACACCGATCGGATTCATGAGCGATATCCAAAACTGGAGCATCGAGGATATCCGCGCCTTCCACCGCCGTTTTTACCGGCCGGACAATGCCGTGATCGTCGTCGCCGGTGACATTGAGCCGGGGCGAGTGTTTGAAACGGCCGAAAAACACTTTGGCGCCATTGCCGCTCCCGAGGCGGATACCTGCACACCTCTGCTGAGCATCACCCCCGCCGAGCCGCCCCGTGACGGCAGCCGCCGCACGGTTGTTCACAAAGAGGGCAACCCCGCCGACACCCTCGCCATCGCGTACGACGTCCCCGACTACCGCCACCCCGACCAGGTCGCTCTTTCCGTCCTCTCCGAGATCCTCAGTTCGGGCAAGAGCAGCCGCCTCCACCGCGCGATGGTGCAGGATCAGCAGCTGGCTCACCAGGTCTACGGCTACAACATGGAGCTGACCGATCCGGGGATCTTCCTCTTCCTTGCGATGGGCAATCCCGATGTCACCGCCGAGACGATGGAGGCTGAGCTTCTGGGGCAAATCAACCGGCTCAAGGAGGAGACCATCGCCCCCGAAGAGCTGGCCAAGGTCAAAGCCGCTACCAGGCGTGAATTTGTCCATCTGCTGGAGAGCTCCTCTTCGCTGGCCGATCTCTACGGCGGCTACCTCGTACGGGGCGATCTGAAGCCGCTACTGAGTTATGAGGCAAATTTGGATAAAATAACACCCGAAACGATCCGCGACGTGGCCAATCGGTACTTTGACCACGCGACAGCCACCACCCTGATACTGAGGAAAACCGATGGATAACTATATCACCGGTGCCACGACGGCACTGATCACCCCGTTTCGCAACGGCCGACTCGACGAAGCAACTTATGCCGATCTCATCCGCCGCCAGATCGACCATGGCATCGATGCGGTGTGCCCGGTCGGCACCACCGGAGAGAGCGCCACACTCAGCCACGATGAGCACAAACGCTGCATCGAAATCGCCGTAGAGGTGTGCAAGGGCACCCCCACCAGAGTCCTCGCCGGTGCCGGCTCCAATGCCACCCACGAAGCGATCGACATCGCCCGACATGCTCAGAAATGCGGCGTCGATGCGATCTTCTCAGTCAGCCCCTACTACAACAAACCTTCCCAGGAAGGGCTCTATCAACACTACAAGGCCATCGCCTCGGCCGTCGAAGTGCCGTTCATGCTCTACAATGTCCCCGGTCGTACCGGTGTGGATATCCTGCCTGATACCGTCAAACGCCTCTTCGACGATGTCCCCAACATCATGGGGATCAAAGAGGCGACCGGATCGATCGAACGTACCGTTGAGTTGCTGATGAAAGTCCCCGATCTGTATGTCTTCAGCGGAGACGATGCGATCGACTTCCCCATCCTCGCCAGCGGAGGCAAGGGGATCACCTCCGTCACCGCCAACCTCCTGCCGGATCAAAAGGCCAAACTCACCCATGCCGCTCTGGCAGGAGACTTGAAAACCTCCAAGGCCATCAACGACGCCCTCTACCCCGTCAACAAAGTGCTCTTCTGCGAATCCAACCCCATCCCTATCAAAGCCGCCATGTACATCGCCGGCCTTATCCCGACGCTGGAGTACCGTCTGCCGCTCGTAGAGCCCGGTCGGGATAACATGAAGAAGATCGAAGAAACCCTCAAAAACTATACCATACCAGGAGTCAAATAATGCGCGCATCCAACAAAGGAAAGACCCTCGTCATTACCGGAGCCACCAAAGGGATCGGCAAAGCCATCGCCGAAAAATTTGCTTCCGAGGGGGTCAATGTCGCCTTTACCTACCATTCCAACAAGGAGGCTGCCGATGCCATCGCTGCCGATCTCGAGAGTCGCTACGGGATCCAAGCCCGAGCTTATCCGCTCAACATCCTCGAACTCGATGAGTTCACGCCCCTGTTTGAGGCGATCGATCAGGACTTCGACCGCGTGGATTTCTTCATCAGCAACGCCATGATCTACGGGCGTTCGGTTGTCGGAGGGTATGGCAGATTCATGAAACTGAGACCCAAAAAAGGGTTGACCAATATCTGGACGGCCACCGTGGGTGCATTTGTCCGTGGATCCCAGGAGGCTGCCAAACGGATGGAAAAAGTAGGAGGCGGTTCCATCGTCACACTCAGTTCCACCGGCAACCTCATCTATATCGAAAACTACGCCGGCCACGGCACCAACAAGGCTGCCGTCGAAGCGATGGCACGTTATGCTGCTGCCGAACTGGGCGAAATGGGCATTCGCGTCAACGCCGTCAGCGGCGGCCCCATCGAGACCGACGCCCTGCGCGCCTTTACCAACTACGAAGAGGTCAAAGCCGAAACCGTCAAACGCTCCGCGCTTAACCGCATGGGG
>JALVQH010000353.1:2831-8484 GCA_027031505.1 Campylobacteraceae bacterium
CGGACAGACCATCGTCGTCGACGGCGGGACAACGTTTCGATAAATCAGGAGTGAGGAATTAGGGTTTTGGAATGCGTTGCTTGCAATGCTTTTATCATGGCGCACGTAGGGTGATGTGCCCTCACAACACCAATAATAAATTGAAATGTATGATTCCAGACAAGGTATTGTCAGGGGACAACACCCTACGGAATTCGTGGCACTTTCAGATATAATATAATCTCCGGAACTGGAGGCTTTATCCCCGAAATAAAGGACATCAGATGCACACTATCCAAATTGATATCCCTGATGAAAAGCTTGATTTGTTCTTGACTATTATTCGAAATTTGAAAGATGATATTGTAAAAAATATCAAAATTAAAGATGAAATACTCGACATTGAGCCTATTGAGGAAAATAGTGAAGACTATCGTGAAATCCAAAGGATAAAATTACAGAACAACCCGAAGCATACTTTAAATGATGCCAAAAAAATATTGGGACTGTAAATGCAGGTTATCTTGGACGACAAAGCAATCAAGGATTTGTCAAAACTGGATAAATCCTTAACACAAAATATTCTTTCTAAAATCGAAAAACTGGAATTTTTCCCAAAGGGAACCAATATCAAAAAATTAAAAAACCACTGGCCACCTTATCGATTGAGAGTGGGTAACTATCGAGCATTATTTGATATCGAGAATAATATTTTGACCGTTTATCGAATCCGACATAGAAAAGATTCCTATCAATGAAACAAAACAAAAACCTGAACATCCCCAATCTCCTCGCCTTCATCCGTCTGCTTCTGGCTCCCCTCATGTATCTCCTGCTGGTCAATCAAGACGCCGCGATCTTTGCGGGCATCCACCCCAGCTGGCTAAACTACTTCGCCGCCTTCATCTTCGTGCTGGCCTCAGCGACGGACTTCTTCGACGGTCACATCGCCCGGACGTTTGAACAAATCACTGTCATGGGCAAGATCCTCGATCCGCTTGCCGACAAGATGCTCACCCTCGCCGGCTTCCTCGGTCTCATGATGCAGGGGATCGCCTCCCCCTGGGCGATCTACATTATCCTCACCCGCGAACTCTTCGTCACCGGCCTGCGCGTCTCTGCCGTAGCCGAGGGGATCGACATCGCCGCCTCATGGATGGGCAAAATCAAGACCGTCATCCAGATGATCGCCATCGGCTTCCTCCTCATGCACTGGCCCGGAGGCGGTATTCTCCTCTGGATTGCTACGGTGTTGACGCTCTACTCGGGGTATGAGTATGTACGGGAATTTTTCAGGAAGGTGGAGATGTAGTTCATAGATTTTTATAGTTATTTCAGCCAATTTTCATACTTGAACTTCGGCTCCAGCTCAGCCAACCTCTTAAAAATTCCATCATTACTGACCAAAATAGCTTCTTGCCCCATTGCGATAGAGGCAATGACCAAATCAAAATCATTCTTTTTTGCATCGTTGGCTGCAATACCTGTAGCATTTTTGTATTGTAGTTTTAATTGACTGAAAAAGGATGCGCCATTGGCATCAAGTGGGAAGATGTTTACATCACTATCCTGCTTCAGAAACTTTAATGCATTTTTGAAAATCATTTTCAACTTTTCATCTTTGAAACTATCCATTCCATAGGTGAGTTCATAAATACTCATAGCAGAAATTCCGACAATATCATCATCGTTTAAACGGCTTAAATGCTCCACTACTTGACTATGATATATGGACTCTCTATCCCGAAGATAAGAGACGACATCGGTATCTAAAATATATTTGTTCATGATTATCTTTTGGCATCTCTGAGTTGAAAACCATCCCTCATTTCCAGACTTGTTTTTTGAATATGCTCTGTGATTTCAGATGTAGTAAGTCCACTCATTCTCTCAGCAAAAGCCCCCCATTTTCCTTTTTTCTTGGTTGATTGTTGAGAAGCATTTACTTGTGTATTTAAAAAATCGGTAAACATCTTTTTGATTTCATCCATGCTTTTATTCTGGATAAATTTCGCCACTTCCTTGTTTTGGATATCAATAGTACCTATATCTAAAGCTATCTGCATGGCTTATCCTTGTTTGTCTTATTGTAGCTATTTTAGCCAAGATAACCTTTTAGCGCAAGATATCAATGAAGATCAAAAAATGATAGTTTTTCTGCAGTCATTCACATACTCATCAGTTATACAACTCCATCACATGATCATTCGCCGCCTTGTTTGTCCGCTCCAGTATCTCAATCCCCTCTTTGCTCAGGATGCCGTGTTCGGCCATGGGAGTTTCGAGGAAACGTTCGACTTCGGTGGTGAGTCTGACCATATTATGGGCACCTCTAAAACATTTTTTGTCCGATGCGACAAGGGAGCACTCAACCCATGCAATGGGCGCTTGCGTTTGCGACCGCCAGAGTATCGGGCAAAAAATATGAGTTTTTAGAGGTGCCCTTATAGCTATTTTTAGCCAAGTGACCCTTTTGAGAAAAGATGCTAAAATACCCTTATGAACACGGATGATGAGATAATCAAGCAGTCTATAACTTATCTAAATCAAAACAAAAAAACGTTTTTAGAAGCTTATACGAAAGATATAGAACCCTCGGCAGATAAGGTTGCTGTCTTTACAGCCGGCATGAGTGGTGTCGGCAAAACAGAATTGGCAATCTTTTTAAAAGAGGAAAATCCAAAACTTTTGCACATCGATACGGATAAAATTCGAGAGTTTTTTAGACCCATAGGTTACGATGGTCAAAACTCCGACCTTTATCAAAAAGCAGCAAGTCGAGGTTTTTCTGAACTCTTTTCGTATAGCTTGAAAAAGGGTTACTCCTTGATTATGGATTCAAATTTTGCTAATATTGACGTGGCCGTTTTAAATATTGAGCGTCTGCTAAAAAAGTCATACACGGTAAAGGTTTTTTATCTTTATGACTACCCTGAGTTGTGTTATGAATATGCCACACGAAGGGAAGTTGTCACCCATAGAAAAGTGCCAAAAGATGTTTTTGTACAAAGCAATCATAACTCGTACAAAACCGTTTTGAAGATAAAAGAACTTTTTGAAAAAGAGGTTGAATTGACCTTTTTTGACAATAGAAACACACATGTTTACAACAATATAGAAATAGACTTACTAAAAAGTCTGATAGGAGAAAACTTTGACACTGAATGAAGAATTTATGAAGCGGGCATTGAAGCGTGTGAATGAACTAAAAAAAGAAACCATCGAAAAATCAAAAAAAGTCCCAAACAGTGAGGCGTTTGTCAGGATAAGAATGGAAGACTTTTATCGGACGCATAAGGAACGGCGAGTTTCTCGTTAGCATTATTCAAAACCCGTCACCATCAAACCTGTGTACAATTTTCTCGTACACAGATATCAAAAACTAACAAACAACCCTCACCCATACAACTCCATCACATGATCATTCGCCGCTTTGTTCGTCCGTTCCAGGATCTCGATCCCCTCTTTGCTCAGGATGCCGTGTTCGGCCATGGGGGTTTCGAGGAAACGTTCCACTTCGGTGGTTAGTTTTTTGATGGTCTTGACTGTCTGCTGGCTGAGGGCGTGGAGCTGGTCGTAGGTTTCGGCCTCTTCGATGAAAAGAGCCCGTTGGAGCGCGGCGTTCTGTTCGGCGAGGAGGACTTCGTATTTCTCGATCATCTTCTGCGCATGGGCGATGTGCTCCCGGACTTTTTGCATCTGAGTTTTGCACTCCTCTTTTTTGGAGCAGTAAAACTCCGTATCCTCTTCGATCTTGGTCGCTTGTTTGAGGTTGGATGATCCGCGAATGGCTTTGGTGAGGGCGTAGATCCCCCAGCCGACAACCACGGCACTGACCCCGATGATCGTACCGCCGACGACGACATTGTTGCCCTGCCCTGCCAGCTGAGCCACCCAGCCAAACGACTGCGTGACCCGATCCACATCAGGAAACTTCTCCGGGATCACCGGCAGACCCAGCGCCTGCGTCGCAGCATAACACCATCCCCCCACGACAGCAATGCCACCGAGGAGACCGTACAGCAGCCCCCGGCCGGTACCGCTGGAGAGTTTGACGATCTCCACCGGAGCAAGCGACGGATCTTCGAGATCGACTTTGGGAGCGGGGATGCTCTCCAGGAGGCGGTCATGCGCACCGATCGTGGTGAGCATCTCCTGACTGGGACGCAACACCCGCTCGAAAAAGCGCTTTTGTACCGACTTGAACGCATTCAGATCCTCCTCAACCCGCGCCATGCACGCCTCGATCTCTTCGTCGGTACTTTGGATACGCGATTGGGCAGTGGCGACTTTGGCGACGGCCTGGAGATGTTTTTTCTGCGCCGGCTGTGCAGGTTTGGGCTCGTGGGACGGAGACGGTGTCGTCTCTTTGTTCTCATCCGTCTCAATGGTGTCGGGCTGTTGGGTTGTGATGTTTTCTGTTTGTTCCATGTTTTATTCCCCTTTTTTACATGCATAGAGTTAAAAAGGTTTCACTCGATGGCGACAAAGGAGCGCCCAACCCCGTAGGGGCGCGGCCTTCGCGGCTACACTACGCTCCGATCGCTTCGGTTCCGAAGCTACGAAAGACAAGCAGTTGTCTTTCGTTTGACGCTTCTCACGTTCGCGACTGCCAGAGCTATCGAGTGAAACCGGCTTTTGTTCAGAACACGCTACAATAAGTTCTAACATATCATACCCAAAAAGGCTAAATAATTTTCACTTTGGGTATAATCCCGAAAAATATTTTCAGGGATCACTTTGAGTATCGTATTGTATCTGCTTATCGCACTGGCGGCTCTCTCGGTTCTGGTGTTTTTCCATGAACTGGGACATTACACCGTCGCGCGCCTCTTCGGCGTAAAGATCGAACGCTTCAGCATCGGATTTGGCAAAATCCTTGCCCGCAAACACTGCTGCAGTACCGAGTGGGCGTTCAGCGCCATTCCGCTGGGCGGGTATGTCAAAATGAAAGGGCAGGATGACACCAACCCCCTCGCCCGCAGCTCTGATCCGGACAGCTACGACAGCAAAAAACCCTGGCAACGGATCCTGATCCTCCTCGCCGGGCCGGTCGCCAATCTCATCCTCGCTTTCTTTGTTTATCTCGCTATCGCGCTGGGAGATGTACCCGCCAGTGTGGCAAGCGATTATATCGATCCGGTGATCGGCGCAGTGGCTCCTGATAGCCCCGCACAGCAGGCCGGACTCCTCCCCGATGATCGTATCCTCAGTGTCAACAATCACCCCGTCCGCTACTGGTACGAGCTGGGGGAGGCGATCCAGTCGGCTCCCGATCCGGTACACGTGACCCTCCAACGCGGCAATATACGCCAAGAGATCCAACTGCGCACCCAGACCGTCGAAGGGAAAAACGAATACATGGAGACGATCCACCGCCGCATCATCGGGATCGGCCCGAAGGTGGATGCCAACACCACCGTGCATTTCTCCCCGGCTCAAATGCTCCACTACGCCTGGCGCGAAACCATCAAGGCCACCACCCTCATCGCCGTCGGGGTGAAAAAAATGGGCACCGGAGAAGTGAGCCACAAGCAGGTGGGCGGTGCGATCACAATCTTTGACATCATCATGAAATTTGCCGCACACGGGCTGATCTATCTGCTCTTCATCATGGCACTCATCTCGGTCAACCTCGGCGTGCTCAACCTCCTGCCGATCCCGGCACTCGACG
>JALVQH010000354.1:0-4959 GCA_027031505.1 Campylobacteraceae bacterium
GTGAGGGGGCGTTTGCCATCGACGCCGAGCGCTACAAACAGATCGTCCGCGAAGCCAAAGAACATATCCGCGCCGGGGATGTGTTTCAGATACTCCCCTCCAACCGCTACACCCGGCACGGGCGGATCGATCCGCTCAGTTTCTACCGGGTGCTCCGCTCCAAAAACCCCTCCCCCTACCTCTTCCTTCTCGAGTATGAGGATTTCGCCATCTGCGGCTCGAGCCCCGAGGTGATGGTGCGCCTCACCGACGGAGAAATTCTCCTGCGCCCCATCGCCGGTACCCGCAAACGGGGAGACACCCCCCAGCGCGATCATGAACTGGAGCAGGAGATGCTGCATGATCCCAAAGAGCGTGCCGAACACCTCATGCTCATCGATCTGGGACGCAACGATGTCGGACGTGTGGCTCAAACCGGCACGGTAAGTGTACCGGAAATCATGCGGGTCGAAAAATACTCCCACGTTATGCACATGGTCAGCGACGTCGTCGCCCGGATCGCGGAGGATAAAGATATGTTTGACCTCTTCCGAGCCACGTTTACCGCCGGGACGATGACCGGCGCCCCCAAGATCAAGGCGATGGAGCTCATCGCCCGCTTCGAAGGGCTCAAGCGGGGCTTCTATTCCGGCGCCGTGGGATACTTCTCCTTCACCGGAGACATGGATTCGGCCATCACCATCCGCACCGCCCTCATCCAGAGTGATCGCATTACCCTCCAGGCCGGAGCCGGCGTCGTCGCCGACTCGGTTCCTGAGCTTGAGGAGCTTGAGGTGCGTAATAAATTGATGGCACTTATCGCCACTCTCAAAGAGATGGAGAGCCTTTAGAATTTAGTTAGGAGTGAGGAATCAGGAATTAGGAGTTTTGGTATGCAGTCCCGCACAATTCAATTCCATTAAACCGCACCATCTTAACGGGGCTAAAGCCCCTGCTCCTAATCAATTGCAAGTTCTTTTTAAAATAACACATTCGGGCTAAAGCCTCCGATTCCAAACAAGGAACACACCCATGCAAAAAACCTACCCACTACCCACTACCCACTACCCACCCAATATTAACCCATTCGATTTTTCATTTTTCACCCCAAAACTATTCACTATTCACTATTCACTATTCACTCAAAAGGTTCACCTATGAACCTTTTTGCAATCTTCGGCAACCCCGTCTCCCACTCCCGCTCCCCGCTGATGCACAACTACGCTTTCCGGGGTCTCGGAATAAAAGGATGTTACGGTCGCTACCGACTCGAGGAGGGCGCGAAACTGCGTGAGACTTTCTTCACTCTCGGTCTCAAAGGCGCCAACATTACCGTCCCCCACAAAGAAGCCGCCTTTGCTGCCTGCGATGAACTCGATCCGTTTGCCCGGCAGGTAGGAGCCGTCAACACGATCGTCGAACGCGACGGCAAACTCCACGGCTACAACACCGATGCCCCAGGCTTCCTCCGTGCCATCGAGCCTTTTGACGGCCGCCGTGTCCTCTTCCTTGGAGCCGGGGGCACCGCCCAATCGACCGCCGTGATTCTGCGCGACCAAAACTACGATGTGACGATCCTCAACCGCACTACCCCACGGCTGGAGAAATTCATCGATCAGGGCTTTGCGTGCTACACCTTCGACGATTTCAAGCCCGACATCTACGACCTGATCATCAACATGACCTCCGCGGGTCTCACCGACGACCACCTCCCGGCTCCCGAACACCTCCTGACTCCCCTCTTTCCGGGTGCCCAGGCCTGCATCGACGTCATCTACGGCCGCAAAACCCCCTTCCTGTCGCTGGCCGAAGCCCACAACAAACCCACCAAAGACGGCACCGATATGCTCATCTACCAGGGGGCGATTGCATTTGAATATTTTACCGACGGGGCGCATGGTTTTGAGGAGATTGTGCCGTATATGCACAAGGCGTTTGACAACAATTAACCTCCACCCGCTACAATAACACAAACCAAAATACAATCCAATGAGGGAACCCCATGATCAAGATCCTCATGATCGAAGACGATCCGGAATTTGCCGAGCTGTTGACCGAGTATCTGGCGCAGTTTGATATGCAGGTGACCAACTTCGAAGACCCGTTTCTGGGTCTGAGTGCCGGGGTCTACAACTACGATCTGATGATTCTCGATCTGACCCTGCCGGGGATGGACGGGCTTGAGGTATGTGAAGAGGCCGCCCGCAAGTACGACATCCCCATCATCATCTCCTCCGCCCGATCCGATATCAACGACAAACTTGCCAGCTTCGAACTCGGAGCTGACGACTACCTCCCCAAACCCTACGACCCCAAGGAGCTCCATGCCCGCATCCTCTCGCTCCTGCGCCGCCGATCCAGGGGCGATTCTGCTCCCCAGACCCCCAGAAGCGACTTCGAAATCCAGGGGGAGACAATCTATTTCAAAGGGGAAGCTCTCCATCTCACGCCAGCGGAATTTGAAATCCTTTCCCAGCTGGTTCACTCTCAGGGGATCGCTATCTCACGGGAGCAGCTTATCAACGCTTCAACGGTCATGAGCGACAGCTCCCAGAAAAGCCTCGATGTCATCATCTCCAAAATCCGTGCCAAACTCGGCGACCCCAAACGGATCCAGGCCGTACGCGGCATCGGATACAAACTGGTCTGATGCACCCCCGATCCCTCCGCGCCAAAATCAACACCATCTTCGTCCTGGCAACCTTGCTGCTGACACTCCTCTTTGGCGTCCTTTATCAACGCAACCAGAATCGTTCGATCGAAGAAATTGCCATGCAGGAACGAGCCAATATCCACTATCTGTATCTGTATTACCTCAAATACGGGACAATCGATACCGCTTACCTCGAATCACAGAACATCCGCGTCGTCAACGGCGGGGAAGGAAGCGTCGTCCTCCAGGGACATTTCGACGATGACAACGGTACCCGCCATTTTGCCACGGTCACACTCAAGCTTGAGCGTTATATTTTTATCAATAATGACCGCTTCCATCTCGTCCTCGAAAACCTCAATCGTCCTCGCTTTCCTCTTGAAATTACTATCGGTTTTGCGGGCTCGTTGCTGCTGCTTGGTTTCTTTTACTGGTGGGTCATCCGATCGATCAAACCCCTCGTAGAACTCAAACACACCATCGAAAAATTCTCCGACGGCGACCTCGACATCGAGTGCCGCAGCGACAAAGAAGACGAGATCGCCGAAGTGGCCAATGCCTTTGACACAGCCGTCAAAAAGATCCGTGAACTCCTCCATGCCCGTCAACTCCTGCTGCGCGCCATCATGCACGAACTCAAAACCCCCATTGCCAAAGGACGGCTGCTGAGTGAAATGGTAAAAGACGAGCGCCAGAAGCAGCGTTTTCATACAATCTTCCAGCGCCTCAATCTCCTTATTGATGAGTTTGCCAAGGTCGAGCAAATCGCTTCCAAAAACTTCAATGCCCAATTCAAACCCTACAAACTCAGCGACATCGTCGAAGCCAGCATCGACATGCTCATGCTTGACGACCCAAACAAACATATCGAGGTTCGTCTTATGCGGGACACTACGGTACAAGCGGACTTCGAACTGCTTTCTCTGGCGATCAAAAACCTGCTTGACAACGGGATCAAGTACAGTCAGACCAGACGGGTCGAAGTGATCATCAACCACGACACTCTCGCTGTCAGTAGCCATGGCGAAGGGCTTTCTGAGCCTCTCGAGCATTACTTCGCTCCGTTTCACACCTCCCGCGGCGGACTGGGTCTGGGTCTCTACATCGTCAAAAATATCCTCGACATTCACAAGATGGGATTGGCGTATATTTATGAGAAAGGTGAGAATCGGTTTACCATCACTCTTCGACAAAAAGTATGACAATTTGACATATAATTCTCTTCTTTTGTAAAATCAAAGTATAATACGACAAACCAGAAGGAGGGATCATGGGCGAATCACAATCGACGATCGACACCGCAGCACTTTTTCGCATCGCCCATCGCCCCGTGCGCCCGTTTCGGAGCATCGAGCTCTTCGCCGGAGCCGGCGTAAACCGTCCCCCAAAAACGCGAACGGCTCATCATCGTCGGCATCCGTGAAGACTATGCCGACAAGGTCACCTTCTCCTGGCCCGGGGAGTGTGCCGAAGAGTACACCCTCAAAGATGCCCTCAAAAAAGGCCCCCTCTACCCTACCGACGTTCCCCCTTCCCCCGGCCAGACTTATCCCGAGAAAAAAAAGAAAATCCTCGACAAAGTCCCCCCCGGCGGCTACTGGCGCGACCTGCCGATCGAAGACCAAAAGGCGTACATGATGAAGAGCTTTTACCTCGGCGGCGGCAAGACCGGCATCGCTCGCCGCATCGCCTGGGACGAACCCAGCCTCACCCTCACCTGCTCCTCGGCACAGAAACAGACCGAACGGTGCCACCCCGACGAGACCCGCCCGTTCACCGTCCGGGAATACGCCCGCATCCAGACTTTCCCCGACGACTGGATCTTTGAAGGCTCCGTCACCCAGCAGTACAAACAGATCGGCAACGCCGTCCCGGTCAACCTCGCCTACGCGCTGGGCACTTCCCTTGTCGCCACTCTCAATCAGATCGAGGAATTAAATCTACTGTCATTCGGAAGATATGAAGGATTTGAGTCATTGAAGATCGCGTAGATTCCGCAATAGCGCACCTTCCGACGGTCACACTACGGGGATATTTTAGGTGTGCGATTGCACACCCTGCACGACAGGCAATGTTATTTGGGGCTGGGACTTCAGTCCCACAAATCATGGAGACAGGACTGAAGTCCCTACTCCTGAGATACGCTGGCGCGTTTGTTGGGCTGAAGTCCAAGCCCCGAAAATATAAGACAGCGTAGCGTGTTGTACCACAGGCACTTCTGTTGGTCGCACCACAGGCACTTCCCACGGTCGCCCTCACCCCGACATAGGGTCACATGACAGAAACGGTTTTACCCGTAGGGGCAGATCCGCATATCTGTCCGGGTG
>JALVQH010000354.1:4969-7920 GCA_027031505.1 Campylobacteraceae bacterium
GTGGCGCAAGCCACCGTCAAGGGAACTTCAGTCCCACAATAAACGAAAAACTATCCACCCCAAAAAATTACGCTATCGCGTTTGTTGGACTGAAGTCCAAGCCCCAGAAGAATAGCAAAACCCAAGGGGATAGTCGCTTCAACTCCATCAAACGAGACTGAAATCCCCACTCCTACCGATAAAAGCGTTGCAAAGCAACGCATACCAAAACTATTCACTATTCGCTATTCACTCAAAAACCCATTCCTCAATCTGAGGGCAGATACAGGGGTCTGCCCCTACTGGAACTTCTCCCCGATCATAAATGCCAATTCCAACGATTGGTTCGCATTGAGGCGCGGGTCGCACTGGGTGTGGTATCGACTGCCGAGATCGGCTTCGGAGATAGGGCTGGAGGTGCTGCCGGTACACTCGGTGACATCTTCACCCGTCATCTCGAGGTGGATACCGGCCGCAACCGTACCCTCGGCTTCATGGATGGCAAAAAACTGCTCCACTTCGGAGAGAATCTTGTCAAAATCACGCGTTTTAAATCCGGTGGAGCTCTTTTGGACGTTTCCGTGCATCGGATCGATCGTCCAGACGACATGTTTGCCTGCATCCCGCACCGCACGCAGTAGCGGAGGGAAATACTCAGCGATTTTATCCGCCCCCATTCGGACGATGAGGTTGAGCCGCCCCTCTTCGTTGGCAGGATTGAGCGCATCGATCAGATCGAGGAGCTCTTGGGTCTCCATCGAGGGGCCGACTTTGCAGCCGATGGGGTTGTGGATACCGCGGAAATACTCGATATGCGCCCCATCCAGATCGCGGGTTCGATCCCCGATCCAGAGCATATGTGCCGAGGTGTTGTACCAGTCACCGGTGATGCTGTCAACCCGTGTCAATGCCTCCTCATACGGCAGCAGCAGCGCTTCGTGAGAGGTGTAAACCGTCGTTTGACGCAATTGCGGAGCGTTGGCACTCGTAATCCCGGCTGCGGAGAGGAATTTCATGCTCTTGTCGATCTGATTACTCATCTGTTCGTAGCGCTGTCCGAGGGGGTGCCCCTTGATGAAGTCGAGGTTCCAGCGGTGTACTTCGTTCAGATCCGCCAGCCCCCCGCGGGAAAATGCCCGCAGGAGGTTCATCGTGGCCGCCGACTGGTTGTACGCCCGGATCATCCGCCGGGGGTCAGGTTCACGCGCCGCCTCGGTAAAGCCAATGTCGTTGATAATATCCCCGCGATAGCTCGGCAGCTTCACCCCGTCAATCTCTTCGTAGTCACTCGAACGGGGCTTGGCAAACTGCCCGGCCATCCGGCCGATTTTGACCACCGGTTTGCCGGCAGAGTAGGTCATCACGACTGACATCTGGAGGATCAGTTTAAACATATTTTTGATCACATCGGCGTTGAAAGCGCCGAAACTTTCGGCACAGTCACCCCCCTGAACAATAAACGCCTCCCCTCGACCAGCTTTGACAAGATCGTTTTTGAGGTTGCGTGCTTCTCCGGCAAAGATCAACGGAGGATAACTTGCCAATTCGGTCTCAACATCCTTGAGGAGTGCAGGATCCTTATAGATTGGCTGTTGCTTGATCGGATAATCTCTCCAACTATTTGGTTCCCAGTTCATACAGTATCCTTGATCGGTTTTTGAGATTATAGCGCAGTTTTGATGAGAATGCCCGGCAGTTGGGGGCTGAAAAATTTTTTCAGGCAAAATGATAATATTTTATCGTTTTTTAAGAAGAAATATGCGTTTTTCACATGGTGAATAAGGTGTGAACAACTCATATTAATTAATGAGTCCCATATTTCAGGACTTTGAGAGATTTCCTGTCAGACGCTGCGCCTTTCTGGCAACAAACGTAACAAAATTCGCCCATTGAAACACCGTAAAAACATCCGTAAAACCGGCATCGAGACACATCTCAATGTTTTCGGGTATCGTAAAAGGTATCAGGACATTCTCCAGCGCCTCGCGCTTCTGGGAAATCTCATAATCACTGTATCCCTGGGCACGTTTGTAGTCGTAATATATGTCAATCATCTGCTTGTCCAGGTGCTTGTCGCCAAAAACCACTTTCTCCGAAAAAATAAACATTCCGCCGGCCTCAAGCCCTTCTGCTATTCGTGCAACCAGCTGTGTACGTTGCATCGGTCGAATAAATTGCAGTGTATAATTGGCTACAGCTATATCAATACCCCGATAATCGTACGCCAGAATGTCTTCAAGCTCCAGTACAATATCTGCACCAAACGCCTGGGCTTTTTGGCGGGCACGTTCTACCATCGCCCTGGAGTTGTCAATCCCAACCAGGGTCATATCGGTACGCTTACGGGCATGGAGTTCGAGGAGAAATTTGGCTGTCGAGGAACCCAGATCGACTACGCGCATTCCATTTTTCTCGTTTGCGAGGATCAGATCGATCACCAGCCGCCGCACCTCATCATAAAACGGCACGGAGCGGCTCAGCATATCGTCGAACACCGACGCCACCGCCTCATCAAACTCGAACTGCTTTTCGATCGGCTGGACAAACACTTTATCTTCCATTTCGAGACTCCTTTTCAAAAGCATCCTTCTTGTAAACCATTTTCGGAGGCAGGACTTCAGTCCTGCACAACGGAACGGAAGTCCCTGCTTCTTAACTATTGCTGCCGGGTCAATAATCGCTGGACTTATAACATTTTGTTGAGCATTTCCTTCGCTGCAGCGATGTCCGCCCCAATCTGCTCTTTCAGCTCCGGAAGCGAATCGAACGCCCGGTTGTCCCGGATCCGCGCGACCAACTCGACAAACACCCGCCCCTCGACCATGCCAATCTCCCGATCGAGTACATGGCTCTCCACCGCGTACGAGCCGTCCGTACTCACCCGATGCCCGAAAAAGCTCACACTCGGCAGCCATACACTCCCAATACGTGTCCGGGTGGCGTAGACCCCTTCACGGGGCAGCTGGTAGTCC
>JALVQH010000354.1:7930-8476 GCA_027031505.1 Campylobacteraceae bacterium
CGTCCCGATCCCCTGCCCGGCGATCACCTCTCCGTCGATCCGGTAGCGACGTCCCAGCAGAGCATGGGCTTCCCCGATCGCTCCGGCGATGAGGCGCTCACGGATCACTCGGGAATGGATCGAAACCCCATCCTGCATCACTTCCGGGACGATCACCACCTCACCGCCAAAGAGATCTTGCAGATGATCCGCATCCCCCTCACGCCCCTGCCCGAAGCCAAAATCATACCCCACCACGATCCGCTCCAGCGCCGGGAAATCCTCTTCCAGCCGCGCCACGAACATCGCCGCGCTCCACCCCCGCACCTGCTCCAGCAGATAAAAATACAACGGCTTATCAGCATACCACGAACGCTTGAATCCGGGGGTCAGATACCCCGCATGACGCTCGATCACTACCACGGCATCCGCCTGAGTAATCAATGCCTGATGGGCGACATGAATCCCATCAAACGATCCGATGGCAATGGAGGTGATGGCATTGGTGTAGGTGCTCACGTGATACATTTCCCTGTTTTTTGATGTGATTATACCCAAGAGGCGTTT
>JALVQH010000355.1 GCA_027031505.1 Campylobacteraceae bacterium
CAAAGATCATTTATCTTTCGATAAAACAAACGGTTTCAAGCCTCAACACGAGGTCTCTTTGTTTGTGGACGCGTATTATAGCGGGTAATGCTTTGAAAGTCAAGGGGTTTTGGGAAAGAAAACGGAAATTTCTTGATTTTTTTGGCAACGCAGGGTTACACCGGGTGCAAGGCGAATGGATCGCCTTACATTATATATGGAGTAGAGCCGGAAAGACTAAATCTCTTCTGCCTTCTGAACATCATAGAGAATGTCGTCCATAGGGTGCCGGTACATCGGCATGGCAAGACGCTTCTCATCGAGAATATGTCCAATGAAGCCGATGCTTCGGCCGACGATGAAGAAGGCGTTGAGGGTACCCGACTCGATGAACTCATCGATCTCCTCTTCGGAATAGCCCAATGCCCGCCACATATCGACCATCAGGATGCCGATGGTGCCATCGACATTGAGAATGAGGTTCTCTTTTTTACTGGTGGTGAGCTGCTCGACTGTCAATGCATAATCAAGCAACGGCGTCCTCGGGAAATGCTCGGCAGCGAACTTCTTGAGACCCTCGACACGCTTGTCGGGGTTTTTGAGCGACTTGATCCGGTGACCGATACCCGGAATGGGGATCCCCTGCTTTTTCATGTAAGCGAGGAACTCTGCCGGGGTGAGATTGTTATCATCGGCATACTTGAAGTATTTGGCTGCACCGTCGATCGCGCCGCCGAAGCGGGGGCCGATCGTAAGCAATCCGGTCACCAGCGCTTCGACGACCGATTTGCCGGCACGGGCGGTTACTTTGGCGTTGTGGGCACCAGAGACGGCCGGGCCATGATCGGCAACTGTTTTCATCACTGTCTCAATAAACTCTGTCGCCCATTTCGGATACTGCTTTTTGAACCACAGCAGGGAAACCACATCGCCGATCCCTTTGCCGGTATCGGGTGTGGCCACCGAGCTGATGGGGAAGCCGGCATAGGTCGCCTCTTCGCCGCGGTCGTCAGAGATGGTACAGATGAATTGCTTGGAGCGGCGTGTTTTGGGGATCGGCTTGAGCTCAGGCTCCGGAATCTCCCCAATGGTGCCGTTGGCACGAAGCTCCTCGTACACCTCTTTGATCGTACCGGGAAGGTCGTTGAACGAGGCAGGAACATGGATCCCCGCTTCGGCCATCGCTTTGTTTTTGGCTTCGGCTGTTTCCCGCTCGGCATTGGCCGAAGCTCCGGCGTGTCCGAACTGCACCCCGCTGCTGAAGTGTTTGGCGATGGTACCGATGCACCAGGCAATGATCGGTTTTTTGATCCGGCCATCCTTGACCGCTTCAATCACTTTATACTCTTCAGTACCGCCTACTTCCCCGAGAAGAACCATGTATTTGACATCCGGATTGGATTCCATCCGGAGGAGATTGTCGATAAAGACCGATCCGACGAAGCGATCCCCCCCGATGGCAACCCCCTCGGCAATGCCGTCGGCATTGATCGAAATGATATTCGAAAGCTCATTGAAGAGACCGCCGGAACGGGTCACCAGCCCGCAGGAGCCGGCACGGTGGAGCTTGGAGTTGATGATGTTGTCGATGGTGCCGCCGATGTTGGCGATCTTGAACGCACCCGGCGCGATGGCACCAACGGTCGCAGGACCAATGACGGTCACACCGGCATCGCGTGCCGCCTGGTTCATGATGCGAGCCAAACGCTCGGGGATCCCCTCGGCGGTGATCATAATGGTTTTAAAGCCGCCGATTTTGAGTGCCTCCATCGTCACGTCGTATGCTGTACGGAAAGAAGCAAAATTCAGAAGGACATCCGCCTGGGGCTGTGCCGCTTTGGCCTCAGTGGTACTTTTGTAAAGCGGTACCATGATCTCGTCGGAGCCGTAGAAGAATTTCTCGAATTTGCTGTTGCTCGTAGGTGCGACGATGGCGGCCACCGAAGGTGTCTCTCGTCCAATGGTGTAGTCGTAGTCCAGCATACGCTGGATCGCGGTTTTGTTGTTGTTCCAGAAAATCGCCTGTGTGTCTTTGGTAAATAATCTGCTCATACTGTCTCTCCCTTACTTCTCAAGTGCCATGCGCACGATATCGGTTACATGTGTCTCGGGGCCGTATACTTCGATATCGAGTCCCAGTCTGTCTGCAGCCTCTTTGATGTCTTTGAGCCCTTTTTCGTAATTGGGGCCGCCGCGACGCACGTAGATCTTGGTTTTGTGAGCTTTGAGCTTCTCGGCATACACTTCAAAGGCTTGAATGATCCCGGTAAAGGTCTTGGCCACATCGGTAAAGTTGGCGATTGCACCGCCGATGATGAGCACTTTGCCGCGGGGATCCTCGTAGCGTGTCATGAGGTCAAAGATTGTCTCCGCATAAAACCGCGTCTCACCCGTCGTCGGTCCTCCGCTGTACTCACCGTAGTTGGCAAGGTCTTCCACGCCGGCCATATCGGCAATCGTATCAGCATACACGACCGAGGCACCGCCTCCGGCCACCATTGTCCAGATACGCCCCATGGGGTTGAGAACCGTCAACTTAAGCGAAGCGCCCGACTTGGAATCGGCTTCGGCAATGGCCGCCTCTTCCGGACTCTGATCTTCCATACCAAACGGCGTGGGAAACTCGATATCCCCCCAGGCATCCCGCATCATGAATCCGGCGGTATCATCAAGACGTGCCACAAGATCGAGGATCGCCATATTGCCCCCTTCGAGCATAACAATGGGGTTGATCTCAAGATAGGCAAAATTCATATCACGGTAAAACCTGAAAAACTGAATTGCAAAAGAGATAAACGCCTCTTTGTTTTCAGCCGGAATGTCAGCCGGAACATGTGAGCGCACCATCTTCTCCATATCGCTGTCAGGCATGCTGATCGGGATGTGCACCTCATTGACTTTCTCGTCCCAGCCCTCTTCGACTTCCATGCCTCCTTCGGCAGACATATACAGAACATCATCTTCGCCGACGGTTGTCGCGGAAATATAATATTCCTGCTCCTGCGTATGTGGTGTGAACGGCTCGACAATAAAATGGGTCAAGTGGCCATGCTGGCCGCTGAGGAGGGTCACTTCGTGACTCTGCTTCTCATCGATCCATTTGGCGGCGTCTTCAAGGGTCACGTCCCCCGGCTTGTTGATCCGGAAAAGCACCAGATCGTTTTTGCCCCGTTTCCCAAACAGCATGTCAGGCTTGGCCACCAGCGGCTCCTGATTGAGCCACTCGAAACCGTGCTCTTTGGCTTTGGCACGCAACTCGTCGCCGCTGGTAACCAATACCGACTTGAATCCGTAATGGAACCCGTCAAAATACTCATTCCAATGGCGTGCGAAAATCGCTTTGCCATCGTATTCTCTAATCGCCTTTTGAGCCATTGAGTTCTCCTTTGATAGTTTGAGTTACTGCATTGTATCTTTTGGGTGTTTTAACTTATCTATAAGTAAAAAGGAAAAGGGAATGATTTTCTGGAATGTGTATTTTAGAAACAATCAGAGTTTCAAGAAATTATCCAATATCTCGTGACCGTATTCGCTCATGATCGATTCAGGATGAAACTGAACACCGTAGATGGGTTTGTTCTTGACCTGAACCGACATGATTTCTCCGTCATCAAGGCTGTGGGATGTCACTTCGAGTGCCCGGGGAAGATTGTGGGGGTTGACGGTCAAAGAATGATAGCGCGTTGCACGAAACGTTTCGGGAATGTCTCTATAGATAGGCGTTTCCCGATCGATATGCACCCGGGATGTTTTGCCGTGCATCATGTTTTTGGCACGGATCACTTCGCCGCCAAAGACCTGGGCGATACTCTGATGTCCGAGACAGATCCCCATCATGGGAACCGCTTTGTCTGCAAATGTCTCGATTACTTCCAGTGTCACTCCTGCATCATTCGGGGTTGAGGGTCCCGGGGAGAGAATGATTTTTTCAGGAACTAACTGGCAAATGGCATCGACAGTAAATTCATCATTGCGGATTACTTTGAGGTCTGCGCCGAGTTCGCGGCAGTACTGAACAATGTTGTAGGTAAAACTGTCGTAATTGTCGATCATCAATACCACGAGAACGCTCCCTGTCATCAATTACCGCATTGTATCATGGGTCGCCTCATGGGGGGATTATGCCCCGGTATAGAGCTGGCGCGGGCGGGCGATTTTGGAGGCGGGATCTTTTTTGAACTCGATCCACTGCGTCACCCAGCCGACGGTACGTCCGATCACAAAAATGGGGGTGAACATTGATTTGGGAATTTTGAGTGCTGTGAGGATCACACCAGTGTAAAAGTCGATATTCGGATAGAGCTTGCGTGAGATGAAATACTCATCTTTCAACGCAATCTCTTCGATGCGTCGGGCAATCGCCATCAGTTCCGTATCGAGCCCCAGCTCCTCACGCAGCTCGTCCTGAAGTCCTTTGAGGATCCGGGCGCGGGGATCGAAGTTTTTGTAGACACGGTGACCGAAACCCATGAGTCGAAATGGATCATCGGGATCTTTGGCTCGAGCGATGTACTTTTCGACATTTTCGACACTGCCGATCATCTCCAGCTGCGCGATGACCGATTCATTCGCCCCTCCGTGCGCCCTGCCCCACAACGCGGCGATTCCCGACGCAATCGCGACGTAGGGGTGGGCACCCGTCGAAGCCACACTCCGCACCACGGTCGTCGACGCATTCTGCTCATGATCAGCATGAAGGGTAAAGATCGTATCGAGTGCCCGAATCTCTACATCGCGGATTTTTTCTTCTCCGGTGATACCTATGTGCATTTTTCCTCCGGGATACGCCCGCATCATCGTCAGGAAATTTTCGGTAAAACTCAGATCGATATCAGGATAAATGAAAGGGATTCCGAGAGAGTGCCGGTAGGCATACGCGGCAATCGTCGGAATTTTGGCAATAATTCTTCGAGCCATCTCCTGATACTCCGCTTCATTGTCTATCTCAAGATGCATGTCATAAAACGAAGCCAGTGCCGTCACGGCTGCACTGAGCGTCGCCATGGGATGGGCATTGTCGGGAAAGGCTCTGAAAAGATTTTTCAGTCCTTCATGGAGAAAAGCCCGGTGGCGCAGCTCCAGATCAAAATCCTGCAGTTCGTCCGCATCAGGCAGACGCTCGTTGAGCAGCAGATAGCACGTCTCAAGATAACGGTGCTCGGTAGCCAGTTTCTCGATCGGTATTCCCCGGTACCGCAACTCCCCTTTGCCACCATCGATAAAGGTAATATTCGAAGTGCAGCTGGCTGTCGAAGTAAAGCCGGGATCGTACGTGAACATACCCGTCTCTTTGAAAAACGACCGGATATCTACGACGGAAGGACCCCGCGTCCCGTCGAGGATCGGGTAATCATAACGGGAACCGTCCCGGTTATTGATGCATGTAAACGTATCCTGCGGCATATAAAACTCCTTAAATGTTCAAATATTGGTATTTTAGCACAAAAGAGCCACCAATGCAAATCGCAAAAATCAATGGTGCGCAATTCAAAAGGTATTCAGCTCACGATACAAACTGTCCCGTTCCACCGGGATAAACCCGGCATTTTTGATCAGGGCGACGAAACTCTCCAAGTCCATCCCCTGTGCACTTTCAGCCCCGGCAGCCGACTGGATCGACTCTTTTTCGATCGTCCCATCCATATCGTCGCATCCAAACTCCTGGGCGATAAGAGCCAGACCGATGGTGGCCGAGGCCCAGTAGGCTTTGATGTGGGGGATATTGTCAAGAAGGATCCTGCTGATGGCGTAGGTTTTGAGGATCTCCTGTCCCGTGGGGAACTCGGTAACCCGGAGAAAGTTGTTTTCTTTTTGATACACCAGGGGAATAAAGGCATTGAACCCGCCGGTCTCATCCTGCAGCGCCCGCAGACGCAGCATGTGATCGATCCGATGGGCACGGGTCTCGACATGCCCAAAGAGCATCGTAGCGTTGCTCTGACGACCCCGCCGGTGCCATTTGCGATGGATATCGAGCCATTGGTCGGAGGTGACTTTCCCCTTGCAGAGGTATTCCCGCACCTTCTCATCGAAGATCTCCGCCCCACCGCCGGGCATACTGTCTACACCGCTTGCAATCATCCGATCGAGCACCTCATCATAGCTGAGCCCGTACGCACGGTGCAGATAATCCACCTCGGCGGCCGTCATAGCTTTGATGTGGATATCGGGTACGGCGGCGCGGACTTTGGCAAATGCATCCATATACCACTCGACCCCGCCGGTGGGATTGTGGGCTGAGACGATGTGGACTTCTTTGGCTCCCCGCTCATGTGCCTGGAGGGCAATGGCTACCACTTCATCGGAGGTCATGGTGTAAGGATGAGGGTTTTTGCGGCTGGCAGAGTAGGCACAGAATTTACACGTATCGGCGCACACATTGGTGGGGTTGATGTGACGGTTGATGTTGAAGTAAGTCCTGGTGCCGTATCGGTCACGACGGATGGCATCAGCCAACTCCCCGAGGGTCATCAAGTCAAGATCGTAGAGCGCTTCCCCTTCGGCCTGGGTGAGGCGGTAGCCTTGGCGTACTTTGTCAGTCAAGTTCATGCGGTATCCATTGAAAAATTTTGGTATTATACCACCAATACTATTGAACATGGGAGAAGACGTGAAAGAACTCAAAACCCAGATCGAAACCCTTCTTCACGAAAACGCCCCGGACTTTAAGATTGCCAAAGTGCTCAAGGAGCACCTCAAAACGTATAATGAAACCCTCGAAGATACATTTGCCCAAAGCGGCGGGAAAGATTTTCTCGTCAAACACACCCGCAAAATCGATCAGATACTCGGAGCGGTCTACCGGGTGGCAGTGCGGGAAATGTACGGAGACTACCAACCGTCCGCCAACGCCATCCCCCTCGCCCTTGTCGCCCTCGGAAGCTATGGACGGGAACAGCTCTGCGTCCACTCCGATATCGACCTGATGCTCCTCTACCGCGACATTCCCGGCTATACACATCAAGCCCTCATCGAAAAGATCCTCTACCTGCTGTGGGACACCGGACTCAAGCTGGGGCACCGCGTCCATGAAGTGGGTGAACTCCTCGAAATCTCCCGCACCGATATCACCATCAAAACCGCTCTGCTCGAATCCCGTTTCATCCTCGGGTCACGTTTTGTCTGGATGGAGGGACAAAACCAGATACGTCTCATCCGTCGGGATGATCCTGATGCCTTCATCCGCGCCAAAATCGAAGAGCTACGCCGACTGCACCAAAAATACGGCCTGACCATGGAACCCAATCTCAAAGAAGGGGTCGGCGGCTTCCGCGATGCCAACCTCGTCTATTGGATCGGCAAGCTCCTCTACGATGTCCCGCGTATCCGTGATTTGCCCGGAGAGATTGTGATCGAAGAGGATTATCGGGACTTTCGGATCGCACTGGAATTTCTGTTTCGGGTGCGCTCGGCACTGCATCTCGCTACCGGGAAAAAAGAGGATCGTCTGCGCCTGGAGATGCTTCCGGAAGTCGCCCGACTTCTGGGGTACTCTCCCGATCCAAAAGGCCACACCAAACTGGCACGTCGAGTTTCCGGCAGTCTCAAGCGAATTCGACTCTACAGTAAAATCTGGCTCGAAGCACTTGTGGGTGACCGGGTACCCGATCTTTACGAAGGATTGCTGAGATTGGAGGCGTACCCGCACCATTTTGGCTCCTTGATTGCCGAATTAAATAAGCAGGCAAAACACGACTACACCGCCCATCCCCGGCTGCTCCAGCATATCCTCCACATCCCCCGCCCCGAACGCCCCGATGTCAAACTCTATCCTAAAATCCGCAAAATATTTGAGCAGCCTTATGCCTATGCGACGCTGACAACCCTCTCAAGTGTTGATCTGCTCGGCTTCGTGATCCCGCCGCTTAAAAAAGTGATCGACCTGCCGCAGTTTGACGGCTACCATCATTATACCGTCGATCTTCACTCTCTGCAGACCCTCCGCCACCTCGAGATACCGATCGACGAACCGCTGCTGGCCGAACGGTACGCAGCCCTCTCTCCGGAGAACCGCCTCCTCCTCAAGATCATCGCCCTGCTGCACGACGCGGGCAAAGGGCGCAAACGGGATCACCATCTGGTGGGAGCATCGCTCTTTCGTATCTTTGCTCAGAAGCTGGGGCTTTCTTCTGAGCACACTGCTATCGGGGAGCGTCTGATCACCTACCACACCCTCATGAGCACCACCGCCCAGCGGGAAGATCTCTACAATGAAAAAACAATTCTCCGTTTCGCCTCCCGGTTCGACACCCCGCTTCTACTCGATCTGATCTATCTGTTGACCTATGCCGATATGAAAGGGGTGGGCGGGGATGTATGGAGCCCCTTTGTCTCCCGTCTTGTGCGCACCCTTTATAAGGAATCCCTAAACGTCATCAACAACACAGCCGCTCTCGACGAAACCGCCCGTCGTCTGAAAAAGATCGAATCGCTCAAACGCTCCAAAACGTTCAACACCCTCCCCCGAACCATCCAGATCAAAA
>JALVQH010000356.1 GCA_027031505.1 Campylobacteraceae bacterium
GTGGCGGTGTGTCCGTCTATAGATATGGTGCCGTCAAAGGGAGCCTCGATGGTGGTCTCTTTTTCGTAGGCAAAATATTTAGGGACGGAGCTCCACTTCCAGATGTAGTTCATGTTTGAAGCGGCGAGAAACAGGGCATAGCCCAGCCCCACAAAAAAGAGCAGGGCTATGACATGACCGAGAGCCCGGTTTTGCAAAAGGGGCGTATGTTTGCGGCTCATGTTTACTGTACGCGCTCCAGCCAGGTGTCGGATTCAAACCATTTGCCGTAGATTTTATCATACGTACCGTCGTTCTGGATCTGGTTGAGGTAATTATCCAGCCAGTTGAGGAAATCGGGATCCCCCTTGCGCACAGCCCAGCCAAGCGGCTCGAAGGTCAAGTCGCTGTCGAGGTGTACCAGTTTGCCTTTCCCTTTCTGCGCCATGAAGATCGCGTTGTAGGGCTTGTCGTAGATGAGGGCATCGGCTTTGCCGTTGAGCACCTCCTGTGCGGCATCGGCTTCGGTCTCGAAGGTGCGGATCTTGGCCTTTTTGAACATTTTGCGTGCGGCGATCTCTCCGGTAACACCGAGTTTGGTGACGACGGTGTATTCGGGTTTGTCGAGATCAGCGGCGTTTTTGACCGTGCCGGCCAGCTCTTTGCGGATCAGCAGGGTCTGCCCGACACTGATGTAGGGGTGGGCGAAGTTGACCTTGAGGTTGCGCTTCTGGGTAATGGTCATCCCCGACATGAGGATGTCAAACTTATTCGTCAGCAGGGCAGGGATAATGCCGTCCCATGCGGTGGGTACCAGCTTGAGCTTGACACCCATTTTCTTGGCCATATCCCGCGCCACATCGACATCAAATCCGATGATATTGCCCTTTTTGTCTTTCATCTCGAAGGGCATGTATCCCGGCTCCAGTCCCACACGCAGCTCCCCTTTGGTGATGATTGCGTTGAGGGTCGATTTTTTCCAGAGGTTGATGTCCTCGCTCGAGGCGGTGGTCCAGGCGAAGGCCAGAGCCAGTGCCATCAGTAGTGTTTTTTTCATCGTGTGTTTCTCCTTTGTGTTTAAGATGGGGCGTGTACCCCTCAGTGCGTCAAGATCTCATTGAGAAATTTTTTGGCACGGTCGCTTGAGGGGTGGGTGAAGAAGGTCTCCGGGTCGTCCTCTTCGATGATCTCCCCCTCGTCCATAAAGACCACGCGGTCGCTCACCTCTTTGGCGAAGCCCATTTCGTGCGTGACGACCACGATAGTATAGTTCTCTTCGGCCAGCGATTTCATCACCTCAAGTACGCCGCCGATCATTTCGGGATCGAGTGCGGAGGTGGGCTCATCAAACAGGATGACGCTGGGCTCCATCGCCAGGGTGCGGGCAATGGCGACCCGCTGTTTCTGCCCGCCGCTGAGGGCATTGGGGTAGTCGTGGGCTTTGTGGCCGAGACCCACTTTGTCCAGCAGAGCCTGTGCTTTGATCTCAGCTTCTTTTTTGTCAATGTGCTTGACTTTGGTCTGGCCGACGGTGACGTTTTCGAGGATGGTCAGGTGGGGGAAGAGGTTGAAATGCTGGAACACCATGCCCACTTTGGATCGGAGGGCGTTGATATGGGTTCCGCGGGCATAGACATCCTGCCCGTCCACTTCGATGTGGCCACTGTCGATCTCTTCGAGGCGGTTGATGCAGCGGATCAGGGTCGATTTGCCCGATCCGCTCGGACCGCATACAACGACGATCTCACCGCGTGCCACGGAGAAGTCGATCGCTTTGAGGGCATGAAAATTCCCATAGTACTTCTCCACCTGTTCCATCACAATCATCGGTTTTGCATCATCCATAAGAACAATCATAGTACAATTATCTTTAAAGATGCGAAAAAACAGAAAAGATTTGGAGCAGTTGTGACTGTAAAACCCTATCAGGCTGATTTTTTACTATTATTGGTAGCGATCAGCTGGGGGACAACGTTTCTGCTGGTGCAAAAAGCGGTCGATGCGGTCCCGGTGAGCACGTTTCTCTTCTGGCGGTTCGGATGGGCGTTTGTGCTGATGCTCCCTTTTGCCTGGCGGCGGCGTGCGTATCGGGATCGTCACACGCTGGGGGCAGCGGTGCTGCTGGGTCTGTTCAATTTCGGTGCGTACGCGCTCCAGACCTACGGGCTGACCCTGACTCTCTCGTCGTCGGTGGCGTTCATCACCGGATTGTTTGTGGTCATGGTGCCGTTTCTAAGCTGGATACTTTTTGGGCACAAAGCATCCCGGCCTGTCTGGATCGCCGGTTTGGTCGCCGCAGCGGGTTTGTGGCTGCTGACGATGCAGGGGGAGCTGCGAGCCGGATGGGGCGAAGTCTATACTCTGGGGTGTGCGCTGCTGTTTTCGCTCCATCTGATCTACACTGGCCGGTTTGCCCGCCGTTACGACATCGTTTTGCTGGTGACGTTTCAGTTTGGCACGATGGCACTGGGTTCGGTGCTTCTCTCCATCCTGCGGGGCGAGAGCCTGCTGCTGCCGCACTGGGGCGGTTCGGTCGCGGCCGCGCTGGTGATCACGGTGCTGTTTGCGACGATATTTGCCTTTTGGGTGCAGACCAGCATGCAGCGCTTCACGACCGCCAGCCGGGCAGCCCTGATCTTCACGATGGAGCCGCTGAGCGCAGCGGTATTCGGCCATCTGTACGGGAGCGAGGTACTGAGCACTCTGCAGATGCTGGGGGGAGGACTGATCGTCGCGGCGATGCTGGTCGCGGAGCTGGGGGGATGATCACACGATAAACAGTCTGAATGTATGATGCTGTAATTTCGTTCATAATCAAGGCAGATTTTTGAAAGACCTGGCCATTGAGAATTCGAAAAAATCCAGCACAGAGTATGGGCATCGTTTTGCAGCTCTTATCCCCGATAAGCGATCCGGTACGTTTGTTGGCACTCTCCTCGATTTGCTCCAGTAACACCGGTTCTTTGGTGATCGCCTTGAAATAGACGTAATCACCTCAGTGAGATTTTTGTGGTGTGCATGGATCACTTGTTTTGCTTTCTCAATGATTTCTTTGCCAATTAAAAAGTTTGACTGCGTTCATAGAATGCTCCCTGTATGTATATCTTATGATATGCAAATTTCAGGGAAAAAAGCAAATGGTGTTATCACTGTACAGAAATTCTTAATCACCCTTTGGGTATAATCCTCTCCCCTGTTTCTGTACAGGTACAGGGAAACTGCGTGAAGAATCTTTGGCTGATTGGCACGGATTATCCAAGGGTTGGTTGAGACATCGTTGCCCGGCAACCGGCTCTCTCAACCACGCAAACACAACGTGCAAAAAACATCAGGAGACCCTCTATGAAGGTAAGACCCTCGGTCAAAAAAATGTGCGATGATTGCAAAATCATCAAGCGCAAAGGCGTCGTCCGCGTGATTTGCAAAAATCCAAAACACAAACAGAGACAAGGATAAGCATGGCTCGTATTGCAGGGGTTGACTTGCCCAAAAGCAAGCGTATGGAATATGCGTTGACCTACATTTACGGAATCGGTCTGACCACATCGCGCAAAATTCTCGATGCGACCGGCATCGACTACAACAAGCGTGTCCACGAACTCACCGATGCCGAAGCTGCGGTCATTCGTAAAGAGATCCAGGAAAACTATCAGGTGGAGGGGGACTTGCGCAAAAAAGTCGCCATGGACATCAAGGGGTTGATGGATCTGGGGAACTATCGCGGCCTGCGACACCGCCGTGGCCTTCCCGTCCGGGGACAAAAGACCAAGACCAATGCACGTACCCGCAAGGGCAAGCGTAAAACCGTCGGTTCAGCGTAATCAGGAGTAGCAGAGAATGGCAAAGAAAAAAGCAAAAAAGAATATCGCAAGAGGGGTGGTGTACGTCGCAGCAACGTTTAACAACACCGTCATCACCGTCACCGATGAGATGGGGAACGTCCTGGCCTGGAGCAGTGCCGGAGCCCTCGGATTTAAAGGGAGCAAGAAATCCACCCCTTACGCAGCCCAGCAGGCGGTCGACGATGCTATGGCCAAAGCCAGAGAGCACGGCATCAAAGAGGTCGGGATCAAAGTCCAGGGTCCCGGATCGGGTCGGGATACCGCCGTCAAATCGATCGGTGCTGTTGAAGGGATTCGTGTTGTATGGTTCAAAGATATTACACCGCTTCCACACAACGGATGCCGTCCGCCGAAAAAGCGTCGTGTATAAAAAACGTCGCATGCAATCGCAGGCATTTCCGGCTTGAATGTACCGTTTGCATTGCAGGGCAATGCATTTGAACAGAGAAACAGAAAAAAAGGTAATACTATGGCAAGATACAGAGGTCCAGTCGAAAAACTTGAGAGACGGCTTGGCGTTGATCTCGGACTCAAAGGTGAGCGGCGCCTTGCGGGCAAGAGCGCCCTTGAGAAGCGTCCCTATGCACCGGGTCAGCACGGACAGCGACGCGCGAAGATCAGCGAATACGGTCTTCAGCTGCGCGAGAAACAAAAGGCAAAATTTATGTACGGGGTCAGCGAAAAGCAATTTCGTGCTCTGTTTGCCGAAGCCAATCGGCGAGAAGGGAACACCGGTGAACTTCTGGTTCAACTGTTGGAGCAGCGTCTCGACAACGTGGTATATCGCATGGGATTTGCAACCACGCGTGCTGCTGCCCGCCAGTTCGTAAACCATGGGCATGTTCTGGTTGACGGCAGACGTGTTGATATCCCGTCTTACCGCGTTAAGCCCGGTCAGAAAATCGAAATCCGCGAGAAGAGCAAGAGCAATCCACAGATTCTTCGCGCTATCGAATTAACCAACCAGACAGGTATGGTTGAGTGGGTAGATGTCGACAAAACAAAACTCTTTGGCATTTTCACCCGTATCCCCGAAAGAGAAGAGGTAGCGATTCCGGTAGAAGAGCGCTTGATTGTCGAGTTGTATTCCAAGTAATCAGTAAAGGTTAGCCCATGAAAAAGATTAAAGTTGCGCCCTTTCTCCCTACCGAAATTGAGGTCAAAGAGGTCAGCGAGAACAATGCACAAATCATCGCCTATCCCTTTGAAAGTGGTTATGCTGTTACGTTGGCGCACCCTCTGCGGCGTTTGATTCTTGGAAGCTCAATAGGCTACGCACCCATCTCGCTCAAAGTGGAAGGCGCGGCACACGAGTTTGATTCAATACGCGGCATGCATGAAGATGTAGCGATGTTCATCATCAACCTCAAAAGCATCCGATTTCAAATTGTCGGTGATCTGGATCGCATAACCGTCAGCTATGCGTTTAAAGGTCCCCGGGAAGTGGTTGCAGCTGACCTTGCCAACGATGAAGTCAACGTCATCAACAAGGATGTCGTTCTGGCTACACTCAACGAGGATGCGGAGCTTAACTTCACCATTGAAATCGCCAAAGGGATCGGATATGTGCCCAGCGAGGATCTGGCTGAGACTGTGGACAGTGACGCCATTGCGCTCGATGCCTTTTTTACTCCGGTACGCAAAGCCAATTACGCGATCGAAAATGTTCTCGTCGAGGACAACCCTGATTATGAAAAAATTGTCTTTGATATTGAAACCGATGGGCAGATCTCTCCGGTAGAGGCATTTGCCAATGCCTTGAATACTATGAACAAACAAATGTCGGTATTTAACGGTGTTCTGGATGTCGATATCGAGAGTACACCTGCACGAAAAACTGCTGTAGATGAGCTCAAGCCATTCCTTGTCGGTGTGGATGTACTGGGGTTGAGCGCCCGCAGCTTCAACTCACTTGATCGGGCCGGTATCAAATATCTCGGTGAATTGGTTCTGATGAGTGACAATGAACTTAAGAACATCAAGAATCTCGGGAAAAAATCCCTCGATGAGATCAAAGAGTGTCTGGTCGAACAGGGTTTTGGCAGTGAGTATGAACTGTCCGAATCGACCCGTACCTCACTGATCAAGAAATTAGAACAATTAAAAACATAAAGGATTACCATGAGACATAAGCATGGATATCGAAAACTGAGCCGCACCTCTGCTCACCGCGCCGCATTGTTGAAAAACCTTGCGATCGCCTTGACTGAGCATGGGCGGATTGAGACAACCCTCCCCAAAGCCAAAGAGCTTCGCCGCTATTATGAGCGTCTGATTACCAAAGCTTCAGCCGGCGGCTCCAATGCCCACCGTGCAGTCTTTGCCTTGCTTCAGTCCAAGGCCAGCACCCAAAAGCTTGTCGAAGAAATTGCACCCGAATACAAAGAACGCAGCGGCGGATACACCCGCATCATCAAAACCCGTACCCGCCGGGGCGACGCTGCGCCCATGGCCATTATTGAACTGGTTTAATTTTCGTTTTCCGAGCCCTGGTGCTCGGCAAACATATCCTTCTCTTTCCTTGTTTCTTTTTCTTCCGGCAACCTGAGTTGCGTTATCCTTTGGATAAATAGTGTAAAATATCTGCAGGACTTGAGATGATATGAGGAGCAATTGTGGCTGCCAATACCAAACAAATATTGTTGCAACGTGCCGAAGAGCAATTTTTGCGCAGAGATTATGAGAGTGCACTGAAAATCTATGGATTGATTTTGAAAGATGATCCCACGTTTCAAGAGGCAGAAGTGGGAGCATATCTGAGTGATATGGGCATGGAAAACGATGAAGAGGCTCAGGCGCTCTTTGATTACTATCAAGCGATCAAAGCGTCCAACGCCAATGCAAATGAGGTGATCAGCAATTTGATGCAGGCTATCCACTCGACGCGGGTCATCATCCAACAGGTTTTTAGTGCATCCGGTTCAAACAAAATATACGAAAACGGTATTGCCTATACCGATTTTATCCGATCGGTTGAAGACAAAGGTGATTTCAGACAAGCGTTTGAAGACATCATGTTCTCGAGCAAAGTAGTGATTACGACCCGGGAAGATTTTATCGATTTTATGCATCGATTGATAGAGGCAGGGTATTACGATATGGCACTGGGATATCTTGACGCCCTCGCAGGGGATCCGGTTCAGGATCAGGATATTTATGCCCTGTACCGTCTGATTCCGGAGCACTTCTGATGCGGGTTCTGCTGGATCATCGGGGCTACAACGCCCTGACGGATAATACGTCGGAACTTGATTCTCAGACGCTTTTTCTGAAAACGGCTCAAAATACCGTCTATTATGAAGCGTTGGATGAGAAACCCGAATACATTACCCCTGAAACGCTCTCAACATGGTGGAAACTTGAAGCATTGCAGGTCATCGGCATTACCGGAACCAACGGAAAAACAACTACGGCCGCCGTGCTCTATTCGCTTTTGAACGATTTGGATGCCCCCTGTGCTCTTCAGGGCACCCGGGGATTTTTTGCCGGAGATAAACGTCTCGACGAAAAAAGCATGACCACCCCTTCTGTCCTTGAAACGATGCACAATATGCACCGGGCACGTGAGCACGGCTGTACCCATTTTGTAATGGAAGTGAGTTCTCATGCAATCGACCAGGAGCGAATCGAGGGGATTGCTTTTGCACTGAAAATACATACAAACGTCACAAGCGATCATCTCGATTACCACGGAACCATCGAAGAGTATCGCCGGGTCAAGAGCCGCTTTTTTGCTGATGAATCCCCCAAGCTTCTCAACAAAGATGACATCAAAAACATTGAGTACAATCCGAAAAACTCTTACAGCTATGGAGTGGATACTCCGGCAACCTTCAGCGTGATTGCTTATACACTCCGGGGTGGCATTACGGCCGGGATCCGCTACTTCAGCGAAGAGGCAACTTTTCACTCCAACCTGATGGGTTTCTTCAACCTCTTCAACCTCACCGCTGCCGTCTCCGCCGCCAGGATCCTTACCGGAAAGCCGCTCGAGGAGGTGTGCGATGTGGTCGAGAATTTCGGCGGGGTGAGCGGTCGGATGGAGGTGGTGAGTACCGATCCACTGGTGATCGTTGATTTTGCCCATACCGAAGACGGTATTCGAAACGTTCTTGAGAGCCTCAAAGATCAGGAGATCACGGTGGTATTCGGTGCCGGAGGGGATCGGGACAGAACCAAACGCCCGAGAATGGGAGCTGTGGCGGGACGGTTTGCCAACCGGATTTTTGTCACAAGTGACAATCCCCGCAGTGAAGACCCGATCCGGATTATTGAGGAGATTCTTGCAGGACTGCGTGGCAAAGAGAATGTCACTGCGGTTCCTGACCGGCGTGAAGCGATCAAGTTGGCACTCGAAAGCCTCAATCCGGGTGAAGTCCTCGTAATCCTCGGCAAGGGGGATGAGACTTACCAGGAGATCGCCGGAGTCAAGCACCCGTTTGACGACCGGGAAGTGGTACGGGAATTGCTGGGGATCGAGTCGCACATGCCAAATTGACGAGATTGCAATATCCCGCGTGGCTAAGGGGTCAGGTGAACGTAATCGCACTAACCATTTCTCTTGATGATCCCGTTAATGGTCGATTGTGCCATTCCCAACACTTTGGTACTCATATGCTGAGAATACCCTTTTTT
>JALVQH010000357.1 GCA_027031505.1 Campylobacteraceae bacterium
GATACACATAATGTCACCTATATGGCAGGTATGTTCAGCGGAGCGGCAGCCTTCAATCAAGCAATCGGCAGCTGGAATATCAACAACGTCACGGCGATGTTCGGGATGTTCGATGGAGCAGCAGCATTCAATCAACCGCTGGACGGATGGCATTTTAATCCACATATGACCAATCTGTACCGCATGTTCCAAAACGCTACTTCGTTCAACCAGTCGCTCAGCGCATGGGATGTTTCCTCTATTCGCATGATGTCCAGGATGTTCGCCGGTGCCACGGCATTCAATCAACCCCTCAACTGGGGGAACAAAACTGCTTTGGTCGGTCGAATGGATGAGATGTTTGCCGGGGCGACCCACTTCAATCAGGATATCAGCAGTTGGGACACTTCAAGTGTCTTTGATATGCATGCCATGTTCGAGGGGGCAACATCGTTCAACAAAGGCCTCAACAGCTGGGATGTTTCCAAGGTCACCAATATGAGTGATATGTTCAAAAACGCAACGGTGTTCAATCAACCTCTGAACAATTGGCATACCTCCAAAGTGACCGACATGAGCGGGATGTTTGAAGGGGCTGCTACGTTCGATCAGCCGCTTGATACCAATTGGGATACAAGCAAAGTGACGGATATGCACAATATGTTCAAAGGTGCCGTATCGTTCAACGGCGATATTCACACGACCTGGGATGTCTCCAAAGTAACCGACATGAATCATATGTTTGAAACCGCCACCCATTTCAATGACAATATTACCGCCTGGGGAACCAGCAGCGCAAAAAACATGAACTCAATGTTTGCCAATGCAACAGGATTTACCGGAAAGAATCTGGGAAGCTGGGTGGTCAGCCAGGTGACAGACCATACCGATTTTTGTCTAAACTGGGGCAGCGGCAATACCCCTCCGGGAGCTCCGACCTGGACGTGTCCGTAATGAGGGCTGAAACAGGTGGGGGTGACGGAAGTTGCCCATCAGCCCTTTTTGGGTATAATCCCGGCAAATTGACACAAGGAACTCCCCATGGCATTGAATGTATATTATGACAAAGATTGCGATCTGAGCATCATCCAGTCCAGGACCGTAGCGATGATCGGCTTCGGCTCCCAGGGACACGCACACGCTGAAAACCTCCGTGACAGCGGCGTGAATGTGGTCGTCGGTCTCCATCCGGACGGCAAGAGCTGGAAAAAAGCGCTCGACAAGGGCTTCGAGGTTCTCACCGTTGCTGAAGCAACCGCCAAAGCGGATGTGGTGATGATCCTCCTGCCCGATGAGACCCAGGCAGCGGTCTATGCCAACGAGATCGAGCCCAACCTCAAAGAGGGAGCCACCATTGCGTTTGGCCACGGGTTCAACATCCACTACGGACGCATCACGCCGCGCGCAGACATCAACGTCACGATGATCGCCCCCAAAGCCCCCGGCCACACCGTCCGCAGTGAATTTGTCAAAGGAGGTGGTATCCCCGATCTCATCGCCGTCGCCCAGGATCCCTCCGGCACGACCAAAGAGCTGGCTCTTTCTTACGCTTCTGCCATCGGCGGCGGGCGCACGGCGATCATCGAGACGACGTTCAAGGATGAGACCGAAACCGATCTGTTTGGTGAGCAGGCGGTGCTCTGCGGCGGAGTGACTTCGCTTGTGCAGGCGGGATTTGATGTGTTGACCGAGGCGGGATATGCTCCCGAGATGGCCTACTTCGAGGTACTGCATGAGCTCAAGCTGATCGTTGATCTGATGTTCCAGGGTGGGATCGCCGATATGCGCTACTCCATCTCCAACACCGCCGAGTACGGCGACTACGTCAGCGGCCCCCGTGTCATCGGCGAAGAGTCCAGAGCCGCCATGCGCCAGATCCTCAAAGAGATCCAGAACGGAAAATTCGCCAAAGACTTCATCCTCGAAGGGCAGGCGGGCTACCCCCGCATGAAAGCGGAGCGTAACAACGCCAAAGCGTCCCTCATCGAGCAGACCGGTGCACGTCTGCGTGAAATGATGCCCTGGATCGGGGCGAACAAGATCGTCGATCAGGCGACCAACTAAGCTCCCGCCTGGTGAGGCGGACTTCACATCTGTCTCCCATACAGCGATTGTTTTTGATGCCCGAAATACGAAAAAAATCCACAAGACCGCCCTCTAAACGTCCCCCCGGGAACCAAAAACGTCGCAGGCGTAAAAAATCCTCGCCGAAGAAGAGGGGTCACATACTCCGTTATATCAATAGATTGATTGTAGCGATTGTTTTGGTGGCATCAGGATATCTGATCGGGGCAAAAACGCATTCACCCTCTACCAGAAAAGAGGGCACCTCTCCACAGAAAGTATCCAACAAAAAATACATTTGCAAATCTACTGAACTCAACAAGTCATCCAAAGGGAAGATCGTCCTCACATCCAAACCTGAACCCCCTAAAAAATCTCTCCTCCCCATGGAGATTCTTCAGCACGGTTTTGAAGAGGATGCCCGAAGCGAAGACATCCCGGACATCAGCTGGTATGTTCCCGGACAAATGGATCGGGAGAAGTCGTCATCCAACTCTTCTGTATCGCAGTCTCCGGGCTCACCTCCTCCGCCTGTTTCGCCTGCACGGGGCAAGCGCCCCAAACTGGCAATCATCATCGATGATATTTCCCACAAATATCAGATCGATGCGATCAAAGTACTTCCGTATCACATTACCCCCTCGATCTTTCCTCCCTCAGAGTTATCCGCAACAAGCAACCAGTTGACGCAGTATATCAAGCATTATATGGTGCATCTTCCAATGGAAT
>JALVQH010000358.1 GCA_027031505.1 Campylobacteraceae bacterium
GCATAAATACCATGCATCGTCACTCCTTATACCATCTACTATCAACCATCAACAAATGACCATCAACCAAACGCGACTGAAGTCGCGTCCCCCTCACGAATCACGAATCACGAATTACGAATTACGAATCACGAATTACCAATTACCAATTACCAATTACCAATTACCAATTACCATCCATCAACCAACTATTTGAATACACTGCCGAGTATCCCCTTGATCGCCCCCTGAAGGTCGGCCGGATAGATGACGAATTTGCTGTTGTCGCTCTCACTGATCTTTTCGAGTGAATTGATGTAGCGATCCCCAAGGAGGAACATCGCCGGCAGCTCCTTGTCCTGGATGTTTTCACTGATGAGACGGATCGCTTCGGCCGAGGCGTTGGCCAGCGCCACCTGCGCCTTGGCTTCCCGTTCGGCGGCGGCGAGCTTGCCGTCGGCTTCGAGGATCGCGGCGTTTTTGTTCCCCTCTGCCATCGTCTCCACCGCACGCCGTTCCCGCTCGGCGGCGGCTTGCTGCTCCATCGCCTTCTGCATCGAGGAGCTGGGGTTGATGTCCTGGATCTCGACCGATTTGACCGTCACCCCCCAGTCGGCAACATCGTCGACGATCTGCTCTTTGAGTTTGGCTTTGATGTGTTCGCGGTTGGAGAGGGCTTCATCGAGAGTCATCTCCCCAAGGATCGACCGGAGGGTGGTCATAACAAGCTGCTGGATCGCGAGACGGAAGTTTTCGACACCATAGAGGGCGTTTTCCGGCCGGGTCACCCGCAGGAAGGTGACGGCGTTGGTGAGGATCACGGCATTGTCCCGGGTGATCACCTCCTGCTGCGGAATGTCGAGGATGATGTCCCGGGTGGTGATCCGCTCCCGAATCGACTCGATGTAGGGGACGATGACGTTGAGCCCCGGCTTCAGTGTCCGGGAAAACTTCCCGAGACGCTCAACGATCCACTCCTCCCCCTGCGGGACAATGTTGATCCCCTTGTAGAGGGTGACGATTACCAATACCGCGAGGATACCGACGACATTCAGTAAACCGCTTAAATTGTTCAGTGTTTCCATTGGATTACTCCTTTTTGTTATGATCAGAGCTTATTCTTTCCGTTTTTTCGCAACCGTTCCACATGCTCTTCATCAAGCCCTGTACTACGTGCGATGGTTTTGTTGTCCAGCCCTTGCAAAATGGATCTCTCGGCGATCGTAATTTTCTCTTTTTCCATTCCCTTCTCCATCCCTTTTCTCTCGGCTGTGCGGAGGGTATTGATCTCGTCAAACGCTTTGAGTTTCATGTAGTCGTACACTTCGAGCTCTTGTTTCTCCCATGCCGTCTGGGTGGCGATGGTGAAAGCATCGATGAAAGCCTGGAGGTTTTCGTACGCATGGGGGCTCCTTCATATTTTCAATCAATCAAACCTCTGAGAATTATGTTCCTGTATGTTTCAGCAGGGCATTCATGCTTCTTTCACTTCGATCAACTGACCGTTGACTTCCACGATCCGGACACGGGTTCCCTCGGGAAGCGCCTCAGCCGATGTCGCATGCCAGACGGTATTGCCGAGCACCGGCGTATCGAAGATCACTGTGCCCCGGCGGTGGGGGGCGATCGCTTCGGTGACGGTACCCGGTGTGTCGAGTCCGTGGTCGGACTGTCCGGTGGTCGAAACGGTCTCATCCCGAAACCATCGTATCCATACCACAAAAACAATAACAGAGAGGACAATCCACAGCAGCAGCGCCTTGAGAAACGGCAGATCCATCATATAGTCCGCACCGCCGACAATCGCTGCCGCCAGCCCCAGACCAAGAAACAGAAACGTCCCCACATTCATCTCCACGATCAGCAGGATCAACCCCAGCGCCACCCAGTGCCACCATACCACCGTTTCACTCAGATAGATCAGCATATTTTACCTCCATGATCGCGATAGAGCTATTATATCACTTTTTCACCAATGTCATCACCAAAACGAAACCAAAGGGATCAACTCGCTATTCATCATCATACTCCTTCAGCAGCGTTTCTGCCTTTACTGTATCTTTCGATTGAGCAGATTTTAACAGCAGATAACTGACCACACTGATGCCGGCACTCCCCAACACCATGGCCATTACGACGATCTGATAGCGCACCGCAACAGTCGGGTCGACTCCGGAGAGGATTTGACCGGTCATCATGCCCGGAAGTGAGACGAGACCGACAGCGAGGAATGAGTTGATCTGCGGGATGAGCGCTCCGTGGAATGCTGTAGCTCTGGCTGCCTCGTATGTGTGAGTTTTGATCTCGTTTTCAAACCGCTCTGCGGCCAGAGATATCGCATTCATCGCATTGGCATAGATCATCCCGGCAAGCGGGATGACAAACCGCGGCTGATAGAGCGGCTCCAGATCGATGACGGCGTAGAGCACCAAAAGCAGATTGATACTGCCGCCAATCAGGATAGAGACAAAGATTTTGACGTATGTCTGTACGCTTTTTCGCTGCACATTTCTCAGTGCGATCAACGAAGAGACCAGTACCATAAAAAGAACGATCAACAATCCTGCTATACAGTTTTGATTGTTAAAAATATACACCAGAAGATAGCCGATCAGAAGCAGTTGTGCTACCATCCTGAATGTCGCTGTCACCACCTCTCTGGCGTCGCCAATCCAGCGATAGTAAAAGTAGCCAACGATCCCAACAGGCATCAGCATGACAAGCAAGTGAGAAAAAGGGATAATGTCCATAATGAAAAATAAGGGAAAAACAGAAGAAGGGGTGATACCGCCGAAGCGGTATCGATAAAGAAGCGAAACTTACTTGGCAAGTTTGCTGATGTACTCACCGAGTACTTTCATATCCTCTTCGCTCATGTTCGCCTGACCTTTCATGACGCCACCCATACCGTGCTGGTTGAGGGTTCCGGCCTTGTAGCCTTTGAGATCTTCGACCACTTTGTCAGCTGCCATACCGGCAATGGGGTTGGACTTGCCGAGCGCTTTGGTCTTGCCGTCTGCTCCGTGGCAGCCGGCACATTTGGCATACAGAGCCGCTCCGTCAGCCATAGCGATGCTTGTCGTGGCTACGAGAGCCAGAAGTGCGATTTTTTTCATGTATTCTCCTTGGGTTTTGGTACGGTGTATTATAACACGCAATTGTGAATTTATCGTGAAAAATCGTACATTCAGTGCAATTTTCCCTGAACCGTGTAACGATTCCAGTACCGATCCAACGCCTCGTCAAGTGTTTTGTCATCAATGTTCAAGGGCTTCGCCAACCCATGCGCATCGAGAAACGCCTCCCCCATCACCGAACTGTCCCGCCGGGGATGGCGCAAAAAATACTTGAGTCCCGCCTTCATATTTTCCCGCCCGCTGTAGACCAGCAGTGCATTCATGAAGGTTTTGCGCAGCGAGATCTTTTTCCGGGCATGACAACCGACACAGACCCGATCGAAGGCATCCTGTGCCGGGAGAGTTGCCGTCAAAAGGGAAACAACCATCAGCCCGCGCAGGGTGTGCAACAGCACACCATCCAAAGACCCCCAACCAAAGCGGTGTGCTCTTGCACACCCTGCACGTTTGGAATATTGCATGTGTTCTCCTTGTGCCAATCTACGCTGACGCGTTTAGTTAGACTGAAGTCCAACAGATAAAAGCGTTGCAAAGCAACGCATACCAGAATTCCTCACTCCTCACTCCTGCTTCCTGATTTCCTTTATGTCCAAAGGACAAAATGAACGCCGTCCCCTCCCCCTCCTCCGAATGCACCTCGATCGTCATCCTGTAGTGATCCACGATCCGCTTGACGATACTCAGGCCGATCCCGAAGCCCCCTTCGCTCTCATTGAAGCGCGAATAGCGTTCGAAAATATGGGGCAGAGCATCAGAGGCAATCCCGATGCCGGTATCCGCAACCTCCAGCCGTCCTCGAGCGAGACGCACACGGATCGTCCCGCCTCGTCGGTTGTACTTGATGGCATTGGAGAGAAGATTGTCCACCACCCGCTCAATAAGACGGCGATCAGCCGTGAGGGTTGTCGGTGTGATGTTGGCCTCAAGAGTCAGCTTTTTTGACTGCATCAAAATCTCAAAAAACTCCAGGCGGCTCCGCACCAGCACCGCCATATCCAGCACCACATCTTCGGTCTCCCTCTCCTGCTCCAGGGTGGCAAATTTGAGATCTTCATACAGGGTCGAGACGGTGCGGGCGGCGACATTGATCCGGCCGAGTCTCCGGGCGTTGGCGTCGCTGATCCCGGCCGGATCGATCGACTCGATGTTGGCGAGGATCGCGCTCAGCGGGGTGTTGAGCTCATGGGTGGTGTCCTTGATAAACTGATCAAGCAGGAGGATCGAGTGGCGCATCGGGCGGACGAAGAGGTGCGCGAGGTAGAGACCGATGAGCATCAGCACCATCAGCGCCGCGAAGCCGTACCCCCCGATGGTGTGGAGTGTCGCGGTGAACCACTCGGTATCCTCGGGCACTTCGATGATGAGGTATTTTGCGCCGAGGTAATAGTTGTCGAGAATTTTGACAAACTGGATTCGATCGCCGATCCGGTAAATCTCCTCTTCAAGGTTGATACGGGGTTCATGGAGGGTTGAGAAGATTTTGACATATTCCAGATCATAAATCGCACTCTTGAAGCGCTCATCCCGCGGATAGACAGCAAGCTGCGGGAAGTGGTCATGGAGGTAATGGAGCCGCTTGATCTGATCGGCTGCGTACTCCATCAGTTTGATCCGGTACGCCGAGAAGGCCAGTTTCTCCTGCGACTGGTAGTAAAAATACCCCATCAGTCCGATCAGCAGCATCACCAGCAGTGCATACACACCAAGGAAGCGGAACAGGCTCTTGCGTTCAGAACGCAGAAACGTATTTGTAGCCCTGTTTTTTGATGCTGACAATACGATCCTTTCCGATCAGTTTGCGCAGATTTTTGATGTAGGTGCGCAGCGACGTATCGCTCGGCTCTTCGTCATAGTCCCAGAGCACCTTGAAGATCCGCTCATGGGCGATTACTTCGTCGGGGTGTTTCATGAAGAGTGTGAGAAGTTTCCCCTCCTTGACCCCAAGCTGAATCTCTTTTTTCCCATCAAGAAGTGCCCCGTTTTTGATGTCGTACCGGAGGGTATCGGTGATCCGAATCTCTTCGGTTTTTGCATGATAAAAGCTCCGTTTGATAAGGGTCTCGACTCGAATGAGGAGCTCCTTGAGAGCAAACGGCTTGCGGATGTAATCGTCTCCACCGCTGGCAAACCCCTCTTCGAGGTCTTCGACGCTGCTGAGTGAGGTGATATAGATCGCCGGAGCCGCCACCCCCTCCTCTCTGGCCTCTTTGAGCAGTTCAAATCCGTTCATCCCCGGCACATGGACATCGAGCAGCAGCAGATCATACCGCTTCTCGTAGAGCAGATCCTGTGCTTCGTCTCCGTCATACGCCGCATCGACCGAATAGCCATGCTCCTCAAGATATTCGACGATCGTCTCGTTAAGGCTGGCATCGTCTTCGAGGAGGAAAAGGTGGGGAGTTGCCATGGGTACTCACTTTGAAATATATTGATTCAGGGATATTATAGGGAAAGTTTTGTTAGATTATTGTCACACCATCCCCGCAAAATAATTCTCTCCCCGCTCCATCAGCTCCCCGGGTGTCCCGGCGTCGGCGATGGTGCCCTCCTCGAGAACATAGATGAAATCGGCGCGCTCGATGGTGCTCAGGCGGTGGGCGATGGTGAGGACGGTTTTCTCCGCGAGATAGGTATGCAGATCAGCAAACAGCCGTGCCTCGGTGTGGACATCGAGTGCCGACGTCGATTCGTCGAAGATCACCACGGAGGGATCCTGGAGCACCATCTGTGCGATGGCGACCCGCTGGCGCTGTCCGCCGCTGAGACGGACACCGTCTTTGCCTACGATCGTATCGATCCCGTCGGGAAGCCGCTCGATCACGTCGCCCAGCTGCGCGATCCGCACCGCCCGGTCGATCACCTCATCGCTGTGGACATTGCCAAGCGTGAGATTGAACCGCATGGTATCATTAAAGAGCTTCGGATGTTGCAACACCATATGGACACCGGAGCGGATCGTCGCGGGGGCGATCGCCTCGTGCGGGATCCCCCCGTACACGATCCGCCCCGTACTCGGCGGGTAGAATCCGGCGATGAGATTGGCCAGGGTGGTCTTGCCGCTGCCGCTGGCACCGACGAGGGCGACTTTTTGCCCCGGAGCGATCGTGAGCGTGATGTCGGTGAGGATCGGATCGGAATGGGCATAGGCAAACCCCAGCTGTTCCGTCACGATCCCCACGGCAGCTCCATCGGCGAAAGGATCGGCACCGCAAGACACCTCCCGCTCCGTCTCCATCGCAAAGACCGCATTGATCCGGTCGCAGGCGGCCCGAGCATTGGCCAGCGCATACTGGAAGTTGATCACATCCTGCGTCGGGGTCATCATGATCCACAGATAGCCGAAGATCGCCAGCATCAGCCCGACACTCAGGTCGCTGTACGCCACCACATAGATGCTCACCGCCCGGAACACTTCATACCCGCCGAGAAAAACGAGAAACGACACACGGATTGCTCGATCCGCCCGCCAGCCAAACTGCACCGACCGTTCCCTGAGGGTGCGTGCCTGCTCGAGGATCCGGCTGAAGAAATACCCCTCCTTGTTCGACGCCCGCACACTGTGGAAGAGTTCGAGCGTCTCACTCAGCGTCGACTGAAACGCTTCGACCGCCTGGTTCTCCTGCCGTTTGAGCTTGCCGACATTGCGCGCCAGCCGGGCAGTGAAAAAGACCACGACCGGATTGGTCAGGAGGATAAACAGTGCCAGCTGCCAGTGGATTAATAACAATACGACCGCCGTAAAAAGCAACGTCAAGATCGAGATGATGAACTTGCTCACCGTCGTCCCGATGAACGCATCGACCGTATCGACATCGGTCACCAGCTTAGCGGCCACGGCTCCGGGGGCGATCGTCTCGTACTCAGAGAGCGACACCCGCTTGAGGTGATCCAGCAGCCGCTCCCGCAGCCCGAGTGAAATGCTTTTGGAGACCCCGAGAAAGGTACGTACCTGCGCAACATTGAGCAGCACCCCTGCCCCACGCATCACCAGTGTCAGCATCAGGAAAAACACCAGATACCCCGTCACCGACATCGGCAGGATGTGTGCCGCCACCCATCCGGTGAGCCGATCGCTCTTGTGCAGCAGCAGCTCATCGACCAGCATCGGGATAAACAGCGGGATCGTCACCGTAAACGCCGTGGCGATCACGGCAAACAGATTGCCCCTCAGCAGCGCTTTTTGATACCGCAACGCCTGCGCGATAAGATTCGGAATGGTACAACGGTTCACGGGAACCTCCGGTTTAAATCCTCTAAGTAATCGGGACATAGGTTTCACTCGATGGCGACAAAGGAGCGCCCAACCCTTGAAAGAGGCTTAGCCTCCACAGCTGCGCGTTGCTCCGACCGTTACGGTTCCGAAGCTACAAAAGGCAAGCGGTTGTCTTTCGCTTGACGCTTCTCACATTCGCGACTGCCAGAGCTATCGAGTGAAACCGGCGATCTCTCAGAGCTCATGATTGGAATGTGGAATTATACCACCAGCCACCCCAATCACCTGCTTCGTGATTCGTAACTCGTGATTCGTGATTGGAAACTACACCATCAACCAATCACCAATCACCAAATTATTGAAACACACCCCCCATGAACCTCCGACACAATCTCCGTGAAGCTTATTTTCAGCAAAGAATGGTTACTGTTCATCAGAGAAGCATCATCGAAAGGGGGCTTTTCCCATGAAATTCCTCGACGTCAAAACCGACTACGCCTTCAAAAAGGTATTCGGCTCTACCGAAAACAAAGAGATTCTCATCGAATTTCTCAACTCCATCATTGACCTTGACCACAAAATCGCCGATCTGACTATTGTCGATCCATACAACATCCCCATGCTCAAAGGGATGAAAGACACCTTTGTCGATGTCAAAGCGATCCTTGAAGACCGCTCCAAAGTGATCATCGAAATGCAAGTACTCAACCACAAGAGTTTTGAGCAGAGGGTACTCTACAATATGGCCAAAAACTATGCCGATCAACTGGACAAATCAGACAAATACCATCTTTTGAACCCTGTCATTGCCATTACCATCACCGACTTTGTAATGTTTGAAGATATTCAAAATTACATCTCGTACTTTAAACTTATCGAAAAACAAGCATTCATCGAATACAGTGACGATATTGAGCTGATCTTTATCGAATTGCCCAAATTCAACCGATCACTCCATGAACTGAAAACTGTACAGGAAAAATATATCTATTTCATCAAAAACGCCGAGAGTTTGGAGTATGTCCCCAAAGAGCTGGAGAATCT
>JALVQH010000359.1 GCA_027031505.1 Campylobacteraceae bacterium
CCCTCTCCGGGCTCCATACCTCCTTGCGGTTCAATACTGCTGCCATCGTTGTCGTTTTCATCCCCGGTGCTACCCTGCGCATGATGATCTGCCGGCAGGAGTGGGATCTGCCAGGATTCTGATGCCTTACCACTGTTTTTCATGCTCCTTTCATCTTCATCCGTTATACTTTCTACACATAATACACCTTCAGCACCATCGGCCTGAGCATCTATCCCGATGATCAGTCAGCGTGTTTGGAACAATGTATTACCGCACCAATAAATAGTCTGAATTTTTGATGCTGCAATTTTGTTCATAATCAAGGCAGATTTTTCTCGAAGAGAGTGCAAACACAAAGAAGGACTCAGCCATTGAGAATTCGAAAAAATCTAACGCAGAGTATGGACAAAAGTGCTGCACCCTTCGGAGAGAGCGATACGAGACGACCTGCACGCAAAAAATCTTTGAATGACCTACGGGTAGTCCTGCAGATTTTTTCACGTACATCTCATCTCGTCTCTCTCTTAAAAGTTCAGACTATTTGTTGGTGCGGTAATATTTTGTGTTTACAAGGAAACTTACGATGCTTACCCTCAATCAGACGCTTTTTCTCGACCTCAATACGCATGCCGGCCACAATGCCGTCATCGATACTGTCATGGCGGCCGCAGCAGAAGGGATGCCCTACCTTTTCATTGTCCTCCTCTTTGTGTTGTGGTTTACCCACCGCAAAGAGGAGGCTCTCTATGCCGGATATACTGCCACACTCGGGATAGTCCTCAATCAGATCATCGGACTGTTTGTCCATCACAATCGCCCGTTCATGGATCATCTTGGCACCACACTCCTGACCCATAAAGCTGAGAACTCTTTCCCCTCTGATCACACCACCTTTACACTCTCGATTGCCTTGATGCTCCTGATGCTTCGCACCACACGTCCCATCGGCTTCATTACGGTGCTGCTGGCACTCTGGTGTGGGGTGGCACGGGTGTACGGCGGGGTGCATTACCCTTTTGACATTCTCGGATCGATTGCAGTTGCCCTTGCAGCCACAGGGATCATTATGATGCTTCGGAGCCGACTCGCAGGGCTGAATGGCTGGATCGTGCAGGTTTGGAACAGTGTTTCCGGACAGGAGAAATGATGACACAGACAAAAAGATCCCGGCAGGCACCCCATGAACCAGAATATCATTGCCCTCGGTTTCGGCAGCTTCCTTACCGATACGCCGACAGCATGGCCATATCCATCTTGCCTCTGTTTGTCATGTACCTGGATTATCATATCTCTATAGTGCTCCATTTTACTTCGGTTAAACTTCCGCTCCTACAATGCGAAATGAAAATCAACGGCGCCCACGGCGTCCCTCAAGGAGTACATCATGAGAAAACCGCTCAAATACTTCGGGCTTGTCGCCCTCATTGGAACCCTCAGCCTCGCCAGTGTCCAGATACAAAAAGTCAGCAGCACTCCGGCTAACACCCAGCCGGCCGCTGTTACAGATCCGTTTGCCCAGATGGATAGAATCTTTGAACTTCAGATGCGCGAGATGCGCCGCATGCAGCAACAGATGGATGCTATGTTTCAAAACTTTGGCCAAATGTTCCAGACCCCTGCGATCATGCAGACTCCCCGCCTGATCCACTCATCCGGAGTACTCAGTTCCGGTTTTCAGGACAAAGGGGATCACTACGAACTTGCCATCCGCATCAACAATCTCAAAAATTCCAAGGTAAATATTACGTCTGAAAACAATATGCTCACCGTCACCACCCAGTCGCAAAATAAGCAGGAGCAGACCAAGGGCAGCTACGGCAAAGTGATCAGCTTCTCCAGCAGCAGCTCTACTCAGAGCTTTACATTGCCGCCCGATGCAGATGCCGCTACGATCAAAGCGGAACAGAAGGACAACACGATCACGATTACATTGAAGAAAAAGAAAGGTGCCGTCTCCAAAGCCAAGGTGATTCCGATCCAGAAGAAAGACGGCAATAAGACCAAATAAACACCCTGCACACTGTACGGGACAAAAGTCCCGTCATCTAGAATCTCCGCAGCTGCTCCAGAAAGTAGATTATTTTATTAACTAAACATTAACAATATTCATAATATAATCTAATATATTAACATTTGATTAAAGGTTTATTATGAATGTCCTTCACCCACCTTTCGTCCATTTCGTTGTTGCGCTTCCGGTTGAGGCGTTGCGGAAAATTGAAGCGCTGATCCACTCCCGCCAGCTCTTCCTCCATGCGATCATGCACGAGCTCAAAACCCCCATTGCCAAAGGAAAACTTCTCAACGCCTTCCTCAAGGAGGGGGAAAACAAAGAGCGATACGAAGCCTTCTTCGACCGCCTCGACCTGCTGCTCGGAGAGTTTGCCAGGATCGAAAAAATGCTTACTGCAAACTACACCCTGCGTCTCGCCGAATACCCGGCCGTAGAACTAACCGACCATGTCCTCGAACTCATGCTCCTTGCGCCCGAAGAGATCGACCGCCATCTTGCGCGTCGCATCCCGACAGAGATCACCGTTCGCACCGATTTCCAGCTCTTCACCCTCGCTCTCAAAAACCTCCTCGACAACGCCATCATCCACTCCCCCGACCACCACGCCGCCCTCACCGTCACCGACACCACCTGGACGATCCGGAATCACGGCGACCCCCTCCCCCAACCCCTCGAAGCATGGAAAGAACCTTTCGGAGCCTCCTCAGGAGGGTTGGGGC
>JALVQH010000360.1 GCA_027031505.1 Campylobacteraceae bacterium
GGTTAATATTGTGGTATAATACCCTTGAGGAACAAAGCTCTGACAACCACAACAATTGGAAAAAGGAGGGGAGATGAATGGATATGTATGCCTTCTGCTCATATCAATCCTTTTGATAGCTCTGTTGACCTCAGGGTACACGATTTATCGTCTCCGGGAACAGATGAGGCGCCATGAGGTACAATTAAAAAAAATGGAGGAGATAGCCAGTATCGACGGATTGACGCTGGTGTACAATCGGCACATGCTGGACAACCTTCTGAGAACGCAGGTAGCAATTGCAGAGCGCTACCATCAATTTTTCAGTGTGGTCTTTTTTGATATTGATGATTTTAAAGTCATCAACGATCGTTATGGCCACGATGCAGGAGATGAAGTGCTGATAGGGCTTTCGAGTCTGGTGATGCGCTCACTGCGCCAAAGCGACATATTCGGCCGCTGGGGTGGAGATGAATTTTTGATTATCCTTCCGGAAACTATCCAGAAGCAGGCTGCCCGGCTTGTGGAACTTCTTGAGAAACGTATCGATCAGTATATGTTTCCAAAAGCCCGAAATGTCAGCTGCACATTCGGTATCGCTTCCTACGAGGTGGGTGATACTCCCCAGACGATCCTGAAACGGGCCGACGAACGTCTTTATGCGTTAAAGATGGAACGAAAAACCGCACAAAAAAAACGTATCTGACTCCGGAAAATAACTTCTCTCACTGCTTGACACGGTAAATCACTGCGTAGAGCAGCGGAACATAGATCAGGTTGAGTACCGTGGACCAGGCGACACCAAATCCAAGAGCGACCGCCATGGGCTGGACGATGAGGGACTGACCGCTGGCAAAGAACATGATGGTCGAAAGTCCCAGTACCGTAGTGACCGAAGTGAGGATGATGGGGCGGAGGCGGATTCTGGCGCCCTCAACCATGTCACGGTACCCTTTGGCATGGCGAATAAAATCGACCATGATAAGTCCGTCGTTGACCACGACTCCGGCCAGACCGATCATCCCCATGGCGCCGATCATGGTCATGTTCAATCCAAACAGTTTGGTTCCGATCAGGGCTCCCACCACCGAGAGAGGAATGGTCGAGAGGACGATGAGCGGCTGGACAAACGAGTTAAACATCCATACCAGAGAGATAAAGATCAAAAAGAGTGCAAGGATGGCAGCCTGGGACATTTCGCGTTTGAGCTGCATGTTGGCTTTTTGTTCCCCTTTGATGATAACGTCGATCCCTTCGTGCCGGAACCGTTTGAGCAGCGGGGCGATTATCCGCATCACTTCAGTGGGGAGGATGATCTCTTTGTCAACGCTCGCTGAGACCGACCAGACCCGCTCGCCGTTTTCCTTGTAAACGTGCAGCATACTTTTCTTGTAAACAAAATCGGCGATTTCGTTCAGACGGACGATCTGCTGACCGTCGGGAGTCTGCAGGTGCAACGAGGCGATGTCGTAGTGGTGCAAACGTGCCGGATCGTCCACGCGCAGACGGATGAGTCCTTTGGCATCAAAAAGTTTTCCGTATTCGGCATCGAGGAACATGCCGCGCAGGGTATTGACGAGATTGGCTTCGGTAAATCCAAGGCGCTGGCCGTATGTGTTGATCCGCAATTTCAACTCTCCCGGTCCGAGCTGGGCATTGACATCGACATGGTGGGTGCCGTTGATCTCTTTGATAGCGTGCTGCAGCTTCCTGAGTGCTTTGAAAAGGGCGGTATCGTCCTTCCCGCCCAACCCGATTTCTATGTCGTTTTTGACGATCCCCGCCTGAGGAACATAGAGATTGAGCTCATGAAACAGCGGAGTTCCATCGGGTGCTTTGAGTGCGCGCAGTGTGGGCAGCAGGGTGCGACTGAGCCGTTTTTGCATGACGTGTGCATCGTCACCGCGGCGCATGTCGCTGCTGTCGTATTCGAGGGAAAGCCAGGGGTTGATGTATCGGTCAAAAAAATTTTCCGGTTTCCTCTCGTGCAGATTGATGAAAAGCTGAAAGAGATGCTCTCCGGCATCGTAGGACTGGTCGGGATTGAATTTCATCCCGACGATAGAGGTGATGGAGGAGACATTGTCGGGGTTGACCGCTCCGGCAAGAAGTGTTTCGATCCGGGTGACAGCCTTTTCGGTCTCCCGCAGACGACTGTCGGTATCGACTTTGCCGCTGAAATAGATCTGGCTTCCGTCAAACGACGGCATGAGTTCAAACTTGGTGGCTTTGATCATGATGACCGTCCCGGCTATGATCCCGCCGACGAGCAGCAGAAGGGAGAGATGCTTGAAGCGCAGCATGCCCCCGAGGAGCCGGCTGTAAACATTGGAGAGGCCATCCCAGAGACGGCTCGGTTCGTGGTGGTCGATCCGGTGCCCCATGGAAAAAAGCTCCTTCGAGTGGAGCGGCAGGAAATAAAACGCTTCAAAGAGTGAACTCAGCAGCAGGATGGTGATCATCACCGGCAGCACCTTGACAAACATCCCCATCTGACCGCTCATGATGAGCAGCGGAAGGAACGCGAACACCGTCGTCGCCGTCGCCGTCAGTACTGCCGGGAACATTTCGGCTGCTCCCTCGATCGCCGCTTCTCCGGGGAGTTTGCCCATCTCCATGTGGCGGTAGATATTCTCAGCGACGACAATCGCTTCATCGACGATCATCCCGAGTGCTACCAGCGCCCCGAGCATCGTCAGGAGGTTCATACTGTATCCGAGATATTCGGCCGCGATCAGCGCGATGAAGAAACTTGTCGGGATCCCGAGCGCCACGACCGTGGCGATCCGCCAGTTCATGCTCAGAAACATCGCGCCGAAGACGAGAAAGAGGCCGAAGAAAATGTTGCTGGTCACCAGATTGATCCGGTTGCGGATCCAGACCGAGGTGTCGATGTAGACCTGAAATTTCAAATCGGGGTATTTTTTGGAAAACGTTTTCAGCTTTTCCCGAACCTCTTTGCTGAGTCGGATGGCGTTTCCTTTGACGGTTTTGGTCACATTCAGTGAAATATTGGCTTTGCCGTTGAAATGGGAGAGTTCGGTAGGGGTGCTGAGGCCGTACTCGACCCGGGCGACATCCCCGAGGCGGATATGTTTGCCGGCGATATTCAGTTGTGTGTCAGCCAGAGCATGGGCATCTTTGGCTCCGTTGACGGTGGAGAGATAGATGAGGTTTCCGTTGTGTTTGAGGGTTCCAGCCGGGTAGATGGAGCTGAGTTCGCTGACCGCTTTGTAGAAGAGAAGTCGCGGGATCCGGTACGCTTCAAGCTTGTGTTCGTCAATCCGGATACGCACTTCCTCATCAGCGTCCCCGCGAATGTCGATGGCATCAAGTGCCTTGATTTTACTCAGTTGTCCTTTGAGGGCGTCAGCGGCTTCAAGGAGTCTGCGGGTGGGCTGGTCGCCGGAGACAGCAATAAGGAGGAGGGGGAATTTGTAGATGGTGATTCGTGCAACGGGATCGTTCATGTCGGCTGGGAGATCCCGCCGAACGGTACTGACAACATCTTTGACATCGCTGAGTACCAGCTGGTTGTCGCTGCCGGGCTTGATGTCGGCGATGATCAGGAAGCGGCCGTTCTGGATGGTGCTGCGCAGGTTGTCAAGATTGTCTACTGCCTTGAGTCCCTCTTCGATGGATCGGACAGCCATCTTGTCGAGAACATCGGCGCTGGCACCGGGATAGCCCCCCTGGATGGTGATCTTGTCCAGCTCGGCCGGTGGAAATATCTCCTTGGGGATGCTCTGATATGCGAAGAGTGCCATCAGAAGCAGCAACACAAAAAAGATATGATTCAGTACAGGGCGTTCGATGGCAAACCGGAGAAAGGTTCGAATCATTTGCGTATCCTCTCTTCCTCTGTGTCAGGGGAGGTATCTTCATCGAGTGCAAAGATAGTGTCGGTAATTTGGATTTTGTATTTCAGTTTTTCGACGCGCATACGCAGGAGAGCGTTTTCCTCCTTGAGGGCAGCCGCCTGCCTTTCGAGGAGATTGGCCTGACGACTTTCATAATAGATGCGATTGCTCAGATAAATTTTGATTAGAGCAAGCAGAAGGATAATCGTCATGGCAATCAGGGTAATCGAGAGAACCCCAAAAGAGATACCGCGTTCTTTGCGCGTGGTCATAGGTGTTCCTTGAAGACAAATGTTCGCAGCCTGGCGCTGCGGCTGCGGGGATTGGCGCGCAGCTCGGCAGGTGCAGCTGTGACGGGTTTCCGGAAAGGTATTGTACCCAATTGATGGTTATTGCCACAAGTGCAGCGCAGAGCCCGGGGGTCGCAGATGCAGGATCGGATCCATTGTTTGAAACGTTGTTTGACGAGGCGATCCTCAAGGGAGTGGAACGTAATCAGGGCAACGATGGCTCCGGAAGGACGCATGACCTCCAGCGCATCGAGCAGTTTCTCGATCTGATTTAGTTCGTCGTTGACTTCGATCCGGATGGCTTGAAACATCAGGGTCGCCGGGTGAATGTTTCCCCGGCTGCCCAGCACACGCCGGGCGAGGGCGCTGAGCTGACGGGCACTTGTGATGGGAGTATGAGCCCTTTCCGCAAGAATGGCATCGGCCAGTCGATCCGCCGCCCGAATCCGAATCTCTCCGTATTCGGCAAAGAGACGCCGAAGCTGCTCATGAGAATAGGTGTTGACAATCATTTCGGCTGTTCGGGGAGCCGAGGTATCCATGCGCATATCCAGAACGTCACTCTCGAAGCTGAACCCCCGTCCGGGCGCATCAAGCTGGAGAGACGAGACACCAAAATCGGCCAGCAGACCCACGATCGGTTCCCCTTTCAAAGCAGGTACCGTGGCGGCAAAATCCCCTCGGATGAGTGTGGTCTGCTTTCGCCACGGCGCCAGCCTTTTCCGCGAAAAAGCCAAAGCCTCCTCGTCCCGGTCGATCCCGATCAGACGGAGACCGGGATGCTGCTCAAGGATTGCACTGCTGTGTCCGCCGTAGCCGAGAGTCGCATCGACCAGTGTGCCCGGTGCTATTTCCCGGAAAGCACGCAGAACATCCTCGAGCAGGACAGGTATGTGCGGAGCTTTCATTGCTTTCCTCTTTTTTAATGGTATAATACCCAAAAAAGGACAAAAGGACAACGATGGCCGACCGTCATTATGCCGAAGCGATTCAGCAAGTCTCCCTTGCCATGTTCCGCAAAAATTTTTTCGGAGTTTATCATGGTTCAATTTCTGCCCGCATCGATACAGGGATTTTTTTGATCAATAAGCGTGAAGCGATGTTTGATGCCATTGCTTCCGATTCTTTGATTGAGCTTGACAGCAACCGTGTGGACTACCGTTGGAATCAAGCCAGTCTCGATGCCCCCATACATGAAGAGATATACCAGAAGATTCCCCAGGCCAAATACATTGCCTACACCATGCCTCCGTATATTACGGCCTATACCCTGTCGCATGAACGTTTTGTGCCGCAGGACTATTTTGGTGACAGAATACTGGGGGAGATGGCTATTGTGGATCCGAAACCGTTTTCGGACTGGTATGACCGGGCTCCCGGCATGATCGCCGATTATTTTAAGACACATTCCGATTATCTGATGCTGATTCGGGGGTACGGTGTGTATGCCTATGATCGGGATTTGATCGAAATGGCCAAAAGAATTGCCCTGCTTGAAAACAGTGCCCGGCTGTTGACGCTCAACGGAAACTGTTGACGGATCATTAACCTGCAATATGGTATCATAAGGTCATTTCAATGAGTGGAGCAGACATGGAAGAGAGAGACAAACGATTTGAGCTGATTCGGATTGCAGTCAGTCTGGCAGATTACGATGTGATCGACCTGCAGATTAAGCATCTGCGTAACTTCAGTACCGATCCCCGCCTGCATGAGATTCTTCAGGAGCTGGAGCAGAAGAATTTTCGCCAGGCGCTCTTCCTGATGAAAGAGTATGTTTCGGCTTCGGATGATGCATTTTTTGCTTCGGTCTCCGACGAGGCGTCTGCCCCAGCGGAACAGGAGTCCGAATCACCCACGCAGGGTCTGTTTGATCTGGATCCCCGTACCGAGGAGGGGGGACGGATACTCGGCCTGGACGACATGCTCAGAATGACCCGCGAGAGTGCCAAAGCACCGCGGGAATACGCCTCAGAAAGTTCCGTTGGCGATTTTGCGGCCGAAACGAAGAAGCGCGAAGGGATTCCGGAGGGGAGCGTATCCGACGAAGCGGATCCGCTTTTTGCACTTGATCGGGCGGACGATACGCAGGAGGCGGGCACCGAAGAGGCCAAATCTATCCCGGATGTCTCCCCTTCGGATACGGTTTCCGATGTTGCCTCGGCCTCCGTCGAGTCAACAACAGAGACTGAAAAGGAGCTGTTTGCTTTTGGCGACGGGGAGGAGGCTCTGTCAACGGTATCTGATGCAGATCATCCGGTTTCTCCGGAAGATGATTCGCCGCTTGCAGACGGGATTGCCGCAGAGTCCCGGAAAGAGAAAGAAGCCGACCCTGTTTCTCCTCGTGCCGGGACAGAACAGGCAGCAGTCCAGAAAGAGGGAGAAAAACAGGATGCGGCGGTAACCGACGTGCCCACAGTGGATTCTTTCAGGGCTCCGGCCGGTGTACATGAAGAGGATAAACGCTATGCGGCTTTTGCTTACATGGGGCAGAAGTATCGCAACATGCTCCACCAGTATCCTCAAGCTGAAATTTCGGAAGAGGGTATCAGTCCGGAAGCGCAACGTTTTATTGAGATGGTGAGTACGGAAGACTATACGGAATCCCAGGTTGAAGCTGCCATAGCACGGTATCAGGAACTGCGTGATCAGGGGCGGCGGGCTGAAGCGGCACAGATGTTGATCGCTGCAGCCACCACAGAATCCGTTTTTGCCCAATTCATGCTGGCACGCGAATTGTTTAAAGGAGAAGTGCTCGAACGAAATCATCCGGAAGCCTTTACACAGATCAACCATCTTGCCGAACAGAATTACCCCGAGGCAATTTGCGATCTGGGGCAATTATACGAACACGGGATAGGTATTGACAAAAACAAACGGCATGCTCTTCTGCTTTACGAAGAGGCGGCTGAGATGGGTGTCGAGCGTGCCCGGCACCATTACGAGCGCCTCCGCGGTACCAATCCTGTCAAGGCGCTCACATCTCTGTTTCGCCGCAAAAAGCATAAAGCATAGTCACCAATCTGTCAAAAGATGTTGTCAAGTCAAAAGGTCACTCTTTTGCAATGCAATCTCTCTTTAATCACAAGTTGACTAAAATAAGAGCCATATTTTTTGACTGGAAGGCGGATCAGGCATGATAACATGGATGCAAAGACACAACCGGTACCTCGTATGGACGATCTGGATCGCAACGATCGCATTTATCGGAGCCGGTTTTGTGGGATGGGGGAGCTACAAGTACGGCTCCAAAGCAAGTGCAGTCGGCAAGGTCGGGGCGATTGAGATCCCCCGGGAGAAACTGGATTTTACCTACCGCAATCTGTATGAACGGTACAGCCAGATCTACAAGGGGCAGTTCGATGAAGCCAAAGCCAAAGAGATGGGATTGCTGAAACAGGCTTTTGCTTCGTTGGTTTCCCAGGCTCTGCTGCTCAACCTGGCCAGAAACTATGGTATTGTTGTCAGCGAAAAGGAGCTGGCCGACACCATTGCCTCCATGGAGGCTTTCCAGGAGCAGGGGGTTTTCAACAAAAGTATTTACAAGACTTACCTTCAGAACCGTGGGCTCAAAAGCAGTACTTTTGAAAAGATTCTCCGCGATGAATTGACAATCCGGAAAACAATCAGTCTTCTTGAAAGCAAAGCTTTTCCGACGGAGAATGCGGTGGTCGCTTCGGCACTGACGGTCTCCGACAGGATTCGCTACGCCGTGCTGTCTCCTGCCGATCTGAATGTAACTGTCAGCGATGCCGAAGCGAAAAAGGTCTGGGAAACAAGCAAGGAGGATTATCTGACCCCTGAACGTTATCGGCTTGCTGTTTACTGGACTGACACCGGAGCAATAGATGTCACCGAGGAGGAGATTCGGGATTTTTATGACAAAAACAGCTTCAACTATGTCCGTACGGACGGCACACAATTTCCGCTTGACAAGGTCAAATCGGTCGTCACGCAGGATCTCAAGATAAAAAAAGGGAAGAAACAGGCATTGCTTGACTACATCGCTGTCAAAAAAGGGAAAGTTCAGCCAGAGGAAAACATGACAGTGTCCATCAACGATCCTCTCTTTTCCAAAACACTCTGGGCAGAGATAAAACAAAACACCAC
>JALVQH010000361.1 GCA_027031505.1 Campylobacteraceae bacterium
TGGGATGGGTTTTTAGGGGTGCAGGATTTAGGTTGTAGTTATTACATCAAAATACCCTTTAAATATGTTCCAGAAATATTAGATATGAACCAAAGGGAAAAAGATATTTTCAATTTGTCAGCTAAAGTCTGAAAATCACTTCTCCATCGGCTCATACTTCAAGAGCTCATAGGTGATATATACCAATGTAGCCATACCAAGAATCAACCCTATCTCAAATGCATTCATTCTATCTCCTCCAGTGCATTAATCTCTTTGATGATTTTTCTGAACAGCAACACAATGACCACCAAATCAACAACCAGGGCAATGAGCACAATCAGATTGTCAGCTATTGGTTGCTTATATAAAAAGGCGATCAATGATGACATGATCACAATACCGGTGATAAACACTGCTTTCAAAAAAACCGATAAACTCTTTTATTTTGTCTATTTTTGCCATTCACAATTATACCATAACTCCCGCAAATGCAGTAATGTACTTGTATCCAACGCTGTTGACCTTCGGATCAGGCTCCGGCGGGAGGCGGTGACCGTGGATGATCGCCGGGAGGGGATCGGCGGGTGGCTGGTTGTGTGCGGGAGGTGTCCCGGCACTCAGCATCAAACCCGTCGCCGGCATCATCCATACGATCCGTTTCATGTGCGCTCCTTTTGTGCTGCAACCTGCTATAATTCTACCAAAAAAAGGTTTCGCCGTGGCCATCCAACTCATCGCCCAGAACAAAAAAGCCCGCCACGACTATGAGATCCTCGAGACCCTCGAAGCCGGGATCGTGCTGCAGGGCGCCGAGGTCAAGGGGCTCCGTGCCCGACGCGCCAACCTCAGCGACGCTTTCTGCCGCTTCATCAAAGGGGAGCTCTACCTCATGAACGCCCATATCGGACGCCTCGAGACTACCAATGCCCACTTCGCCCGCGACGAACGCGCCCCGCGCAAACTGCTGCTCCACCAAAAACAGCTCGACAAACTCTATGGCAAAGTCCACAAAGACGGCCTCACCATTGTCCCGCTCAAACTCTACTTCAACGAACGCAACTACGCCAAAGTCACCATCGCCCTCGCCCGGGGCAAGAAGCTCCACGACAAACGGGAAACCCTCAAACGCCGCACCCAGGAACGGGAGGCGCAGCAGGCGATGAAGAACCGCGGGTATTGAACTCCAATCACATCAGTACAAAAATCCGAACAGCCACAGCGGAATCTTCCGCTCTCCACCCACTTCGATATCATCCAAAACCGTATAAACATTCTCAACCTCTTTGATTTGCTTTTTGGTTTTGTTTTTCCCGCCAATCTCAACAGTATACGTCCCATCGATCAGGAAATCCCCTTTGTCAGGAACCAACAGTGAATGCTCACTCAGCATGGATCGAAAAAACACTTCCCGGATCGTCCCTTTCTCCACCGAATCGCAATAAGCGTAGTGGAGGTTGGTGTTGTTCAAGTATATCTTCTCCGGCTTGGCAAAAATACCATCCCCACGCGTCCGCGCATTGACGAGAGTCAATATGTCAGCTCGGTGGAGGAAAGTCATATAGCGATAGAGACGATTGTAGTCACTTTTCAGCTCCATTTTTTCGAGCAGCGTTTTCATATTGGGTTTATATGGGTGCGAGGTGCAAATAAGAGTCACCAGCTTTTTCAGCAAAGCAATGTTACTGTATTCCATGGCAAAGATCGAGGGGATATCGATTTCGATGACGGTATTGATCGTATGCATCAATTTGATATGATAATCTTCACGATTCTCGAAATAAAACGGATAATAACCATACTGGATATACTCCTGCCACTCGCGATGAAGGTCAAAATTTGCAAGGAGTTCATATGAAAGATTGATGTGATTTTCAATAATCTCCTCAAGCCCAATCACCGGCAGCTCAACCCCCCTGCGTATCTCAATAAACTCCCGAAGGGAGAGTCCCCGCATGGTGTACATCCGCGCCCGACGGCTCAAATCCCCGCGTGCATGATCGAGTTTCAGAGCCGAACTCCCCGAAAACATCACCTGCAAATCCAGCAGATCATAGATATTTTTCAACTCCTGCTCAAAATGGTTGTATTTGTGAATCTCATCAATGATCAGCAACCGACCCCCCTGCCGATGAAACGCCATAGCAAGATCCAGCAGCGAATCAACCTCCGGCATATCTGCACTGACATAGAGTTTCTCCTGGAAAGTAAGGGGGGAATCTTTGAGATACTGGAGGAGAAAAGTGGTCTTCCCGACACCCCGAGCTCCTATAATTCCGATCAATTTATTTTGATAATTTATCTCTTTGTGAAGATACCGCTTGTACGATTCGGTAGTTTTATTGACAAACTCACGTTGATAGATACGCATTTTATCGATCATTTTATATTCCTAAATATATTTTTTTGAATATAGTATGGTAATAATGCTTTATTTACGTTAAAAATCATTATTTTCATATATTAATATACAAAAATCTGTCTATATTATTTATATGAATATATATTTCTGAGCCAGCGTCTCGGCGAGACCGCTGAGCTGCTCTGCTGCTTTTAGTGCATTTTTGGGATCTGTCCCCTGCTTTATAAACTCTTTTTTTATCTCTTCTCTCATTTCTTCTCTAGTCATTTTTTACCCTCCCTTTTCTTTTTTAGTTCTTTCATTTTTTCTGTTCTCAGACCATATGCGAATTCCGAGACAACCCAACCGCCTCAATGCGCCGTATGTGTCGTGCAACGTGATAAGAAATTCGGTCACGACTCTTCCCCGCCTTTGATCGCCCTCTTCACCACCCGGTAGAGCCGTTTGAACCGTTTGGAAAGTGTATTTTCGCCGCTGAAATACTTTGCTTTAAATGCACGGAAATATCCCTTGACCTCCCGGAACATTTCCCGAGCCTTGCGGTAAATCTTCCTCTCTTTGATCCAGTCAAAAAACGCCAGAATTTTTTCATACGCCCAGCGGAACCAGCCAAAAGAGAGCAGCGTGCTCTCGGTAGCATGAAACATCCAGAAGACAAACGCCGCAATGGGGATCTTGGTGCCGTAGAGCAGTGTTGCGGTGATCACCATTCCCCGCACCAGCATCACCCCGGCCAGCAGCCCGGCCCCTTCAACACTGACAAACAGGATCAAAAAAAGCACCAGCAAAACATACCGATTGAGCTTTTGGAGTTTAGCCTCAAGCACCTGCAATATATGGAGCTGATGCACATAATGATAAATCGGCCGCGCGATCCCTTCCCAGATCACCTCTTCGAAGACGATGAAGATCACCACGAGAATAAGCTGGATCAGAAGAATCAGGCGGTCAATGAGTTTTTTGAGATGCATGGTATTCCTTTGGAAGAATCGCTGATCACTATACTGCATAGATGTTTTTTGGACGATGCGACAAAGGAGCACCCAACCCCTGAAAGGGGCGCTTGCGTTTGCGACTGCCAGAGTATCGTCCAAAAAACATCCTCTTGTGCGATACTGATACGCTATTATATCCTGTTTTTCGTTTCGATAGCTATGGCAAGCTCTTCATCGGTGGGGATCACCAGCACCGGCACATCGAACGGCAGATTTTTCATAATCATCGCACGCACCTCCCCATCGTTTTCGCCGATCCCCCCGGTGAAAACCAGCGCATCGACCCGCCCCAGCACTGCAACATAGGCACCGATATATTTGCGCACCCGGTGGACGAAACTCTCCAGCGCCAGCGCTGCCTCGGCATCCCCTTCGGCGACCCGGGCATGGATCCGCCGCAGATCGCTGTCGCCGCAGAGCCCTTTGAGCCCACTCTGACGGTTGAGCAGGCGATCGATCTGTTCTATCGTATACCCCTTCTCCCGTGTTAGATAGAGGAGCACTCCCGGATCGACATCCCCCGGTCGCGTCCCCATCACCAATCCCTCAAGCGGGGTCATCCCCATCGACGTCTCGACACTCCGGCCGTCGCGGATCGCACAGGCACTCGCACCGTTGCCGAGATGCAAGGTGATTAGATTGGTTTTGGATAGCGGTCTCTCGAGGCGTTCTGCCGCTTTCTGCGCCACATAGGCATGCGATGTTCCGTGGAAGCCATACCGCCGAACCCCCATCTCCGTATACAGCATCTGTGGCAAAGCATAGCGATAGGCCGCCTCGGGCAGTGACTGATGAAACGCCGTATCAAACACCGCCACCTGTACTACTTCAGGTGCTCGCCGACGCGCGGTGCGGATCCCCTCAAGGTTGGCCGGATTGTGGAGGGGCGCCAGCGGGATCAGCGCTTCGATCGCCGCTTCTACCTCCCCGTCGATAACCGTACTTTCGACAAACCGCTCACCCCCGTGCACCACCCGGTGCCCGATCGCCGCCACGTCTGAAAGGGACATCACCCCGTGGTCGCGCAACGCGGCCTCCATCTGTGCAATCGCATCCGGATAACCCCCTTCTGCAATCTCCTCGACAATTCCGGCAACCCGCACTTCGAGTGTTTTCCGGTCGAAGAGTTTGTATTTGAGAGACGAACTCCCCGCATTGAGCACCAGCAGTGTCATGCGTCACCTCTGCCGGAAGCCTGAATGGCAGTGATCAGCACTGTACTGACAATGTCCGAGACGGTACACCCCCGGCTCAGATCGTTGATCGGCTTGTTGAGCCCCTGGAGGATCGGCCCCACCGCAAGGGCGCCGGTGGAACGCTGGACAGCCTTGTAGGTGTTGTTGCCGGTGTTGAGATCGGGGAAGATGAAAACCGTCGCCCGCCCGGCCACCTGTGAGTCGGGCAGCTTGGTGCGGGCAACATCGGGATCGATCGCCGCATCGTACTGCATGGGCCCTTCGATCAGCAGATCGGGACGCCGCTCCTTCGCGATGGCGGTGGCGCGGATCACCTTGTCCACATCCTCCCCTTTGCCTGAATCTCCGGTCGAATACGAAAGCATCGCCACCCGCGGCTCAAACCCAAACTGCTTTGCCGTCTCTGCCGTCGTGATTGCGATGGTTGCCAACTCTTCAGAATCAGGATCCCGATTGATTGCACAGTCGGCATAGATCAGCACCTGCTGCGACATGCTCATGAAAAAAAGGCTCGAGACGATGGGGATACCGGGGCGGGTTTTGATGATCTGAAGTGCCGGGCGGATCGTCTCCTGCGTCGTGTGGATCGCCCCGGAGACCATCCCGTCAGCATACCCCATCTGCACCATCATTGTCCCGAAATAGGAGGGGGAACGCACCATATCATAAGCAGCATCTCTCGGAACCCCTTTATCGCAACGCAACCGGTAAAAAGTCTCGGAAAATTCGTCTGTCAATTCCGAATGTTCCGGATCGATAATCGATACCTCGCTGATGTCGAGTCCCAGCGCCCCGGCTCTGCGCCGAACCGCCTCTTCCTGCCCCAGCAGAATGATGGACACTGCTTTGCGGCGCAGCAACACTTCAGCCGCGCGCAGCACCCGCTCATCTTCCGCTTCGGGAAGGACGATCCGCTGTATCTGCTTCTGCGCTTTCTGAAAAAGGGAATATTGAAACATCATAGGGGTCATTACCAGCGAATCGATCTGTACAATCTGTCGCTGAAGATGATCGTAATCCACCGCTGTATTGAACAATCCCATTGACAAGGCAATCTTGCGCTCACTCTCCGGCCGGATAGTAGCCGAGACATGCTCCACCCTCACCGCAGTACGGTAAGTATCCTCCCTGTGAAGCAGCAGAGGGATTGCCGGATGATCTGCCCCTTCAAACAACATCGCAATCGATGCCGGCAGTCTCTGCCCTCCGGTAAGCAGGATTCCCGAAACCGTCGGATAATGCGGAGAATCGGCCGCCATAAAAGCTCCGAGGATAATCTCGGGACGGTCTCCGGGCACCAGAACGAGATCCCCCTCTTCAAGATACGCAAGAAAATGCTCAAGCTGCATTGCCGCAATCCGCGTCCCCCGCACGACCCGGCGCATCGCCTCAGCTTCTCCCCGGATCCGCTCACACCCCAGTGCCTCCGCCACTTCGCCCACCGTCGGCATGTCCAACTCAGGGATCTCCTCCAGAAGGTAGATCGGCATCGGAAAATCAGATGCGGCAAGTTTCGTGCGCAGCGTTTCAGCGACAGATGTTTCCAATCGGTTGACAAACGTTGCAAAATGGGTACATCCTGATGTCGCGATCCGCTCATGATCGATCCGAATAGCATCGAAGATTACATTGGCTTCTTGTTTATACCCTTTGATAACATCAACAAAAGCTGCACCGGTATTGCGTGCCAATTCGAGGTTGAGATCTGAGTCGATTGTATCGGGAAACGCTTCCGGCTGCAAACCCTCAATGAGAACAAAATCGTAGGCTGCCTCCAGTGTTTTGACCCGTTCCATCAGCAGTTCGATCACCCCATTTAGACGTCCTTCTGCTGCGTATCGTTCGACCTGTTGTATCGACAATCCCACCATATCGGTGCGCACCATATCCAACCCATACCGCTCCAGGAAGAACGTTACATCATTGTCCCGCTCTCCATCAACCACAAAAGGCTTGAAAAACGCCACCCGCCCCATCCGGGCTTTGAGAAACTCCATCATCCCCATCGTCACCACCAATTTTCCGGATGCAACAGCATGTGAAGAGACATAGAGGCTTTTGATTTTCATGGATTCGCGTCCTTTTCTATCTTTGTAGCGCATATTTTACCCCAGTTGGACTTTAGGGGTATGGACGAGAAAGCATAACCATAGAAATTTCAGGTTGCCCGGAGAATGGAGCGGCATATCAGAAAGTAAAGATTTTCTCCTGGTTTTCTGTAGATTTGTGGGTTGCGACTGAGGAGCTTACGAACAGTAAATGACGAAGGAGTCTCCCGCAAAGATGCGGGAAAACAAAACATCAACCGTTATTTCGCTTCAGTTTGCTTCAGATTTGGTCGGATGGGTTTGGTGAAGAGAGGGAGCTTACGTGAAAGTAAGTGACCGAACGGAGCCAAGCCCATTCGGCCGAAGATGGAGTGAAATGATGCGAAAGAACTATTTTCTGCGGAGTTCTTTGATACGGGCAGCCTTACCCTTGCGATCACGCAAATAATACAATTTTGCACGACGTACCCGTCCACGGCGAACCACCTCGATGCTCTCGATACTTTCGGAATACAGAGGAAACACCCGCTCGACACCTATGCTGTTGGCGCCAATTTTGCGAACATTGAAGGTACGGCCGGTTCCTTCGCCGCGGATGGCGATGCAGACCCCTTCGTAGTTCTGAATACGCTCTTTGTTGCCCTCTTTGATACGGACGGCGACACGGACGGTATCGCCGGCACGGAAATCGGGAATGTTTTTCTCGGCGAATTGGGCTTTTTCGAAGCTCTCGATGTATTTGTTTCTCATAGTATGCCTTTTGTTTTCTGATATAAATCCGGACGGAAATATTGGGTTTTGTGGAGCGCCATGCGCTTTTTCAGGTCGGCAATTTTACTGTGATTTCCCTTTAGAAACTCTGAAACAATTCTATGCCCTTTGTACAGATCCGGTTTGGCAAACGACGGTGCCTCAAGCAATGCGTTCTCAAAACTCTCGACAGCAAGCGAATCGCTGTTGCCGAGCACTCCGGGGACATTGCGGCTGATTGCATCGCAGAGCATCATAGCCGGCAATTCTCCTCCGGTAAGAATCGCATCACCCACACTGAACACCTCGTCGGCGTGCATCTCGATGATCCGCTCATCGATCCCCTCGTAGCGACCGGCAACGAGGACAATGTGCTCATAGGATGCAAGTCGCCTGGCATCGTTTTGGCGGAAGGGCTTGCCGACGGGGGTGAGGAAGATCATATGTGGCACGGGTGAGCTCTTCTTGATGTGAGTCAGAGTATCATCGAGAGGCTGCGGGGTCATCAACATCCCGGCACCTCCGCCGATCATTGGTTCGTCCACTTTGCGGTGGCGATTGGTGCTGAAATCACGCGGATTGACCGTGTCGATGGAGAGATGCCCCGCTTCGATCGCACGACCGAGGATCGAATGGGCGAAATACCCCTCGATCATCTGTGGAAACAGCGTCACAAAGGTAAAGTGCATTAACTCGCCTCAAGGATCGCGTGGGCATTCACCACATCGATCGTTTGGGCTTCGGTATCGACATGTCGGATGTAGCGGGGAATGTAGGGGATGAGGAAGGACTTGGGGCAGCCGTTTTCGACCATCTTATCATCGGTACGGATCGAGAGATAGTCTGCATCGGTCAGGCGGTCGATCTC
>JALVQH010000362.1 GCA_027031505.1 Campylobacteraceae bacterium
ATTTGGCTCTTTGGGGGCGAGAGAGCAATATTGAGGAGAAAAAATATTGTTTAGGGAAGAAAATTGGAGGAAGAGGCTGTGTAAGGGCAGGGTTCTTTCACAGTCTCAGGAGATATGGAACCAGTAAAGTTAATATATTTACGCATCATTGTGGTATAATTCTAGTATGAAATTTGAATATGATGAGAAGAAAAGCATCTTCAATCATATCAAGCATGGCATCAATTTTGATGATGCTCAAGAACTATGGGAAGATCCATTTGCTTTTGAAATCCCGTCGAAACAAAGTGATGCAGAAAAGAGATTTCTGGTTTTGGGGATGATCGGAGCCAAGAATTATACGGCGATCATCACGTACCGAGGAGAAGCCGTCCGCATCATCTCCGTCAGGCGATCACGAAAACAGGAGGTGGCACTGTATGAAAGCATCAGAAATCGATAAGAAATTTGACGAGAACACCGAGGATATTCTTCAGTATTTTGATACATCAAAAATCCGAATGCTCAATGAAGAACCCAGGCGAGTCAATATAGATTTTCCTGCATGGATGATACACTCGCTTGATCGGGAAGCCAGGCATATTGGAGTCAGTCGTCAGGCTGTTATCAAAATGTGGATCGCCGAGCGCTTGGAAAAAATCAAGACACAAAAGGTCTCGGCGTAACTCCCCTATGAAAAACCTTCTCCTCGCTATAGGGATTGTCTCCACAAATCTCATGGCTGCACCTGTCGTCTCGGGCAATTACATACTTCAGGAGAACAACACCAGCACGTATATTACTTCGGCCGACAGTAAGCTCGATACACAATCAATTGCCGCGACGCATCGGGCGATACGGCGGGTGTATGATCGGGAATTCGGGTATCGGCTGGATGCGCCGCTTCGGGTGTCGTTGGCCTCAAACCGGGATCAGGTGGCCAATGCTTTTGCAACGCAGCTGCCGTTCAATGAGCAAGTGTTTTATGGGGCGGGGGCGCTGCATGTAGATGTGTTTGGGAGTACTTCGTGGTTGCAGACGCTGCTGATCCATGAGACGGCGCACAATTATCAGCTCAATCCCAAGATGAACGGTTGGTCGCGATTTGCTCATGCGATCGGGGGCAATGCACCGGTGATCGCACCGTTTTTTGTGCCGATGTTTCCGATCCCCAATATCACCGAGAGTTCGTTTGTGCTGGAAGGGAATGCGGTACTGAATGAATCGCGCTTCGGCAACGGCGGGCGACTGTGGTCGGGGCGTGCGCTGGCGGAGACGGTGACGCAGGCCAGAGCAGGGCGTGTGACACCGGAGATGATGTTCAACCGTACCTTGCAGTTTCCGTATGGGGAGAAATTTTACCTCGTCGGGGGGCATTTTCAGAAGTTTCTGGCACATCGGTACGGGATGAAGCGGGTCAATGGGTACTTCAGGGAGTACGCCAGGCAGCCGTTTCCGTTTTTTGGCAATACGGTTTTTAAGCGGCAGTTTGGCAAAGACTTTGTGACGCTGATGAGCGAGTTTCGCCTGTCGGTGCTGCAGGAGCATCGAGGATTTCATCCGACGCGGGGGAAGGTGCTGGCACACTCTCAGTTGCGGGTGCCACTTGCACGTGAGGGGGATGATGTACTCGCTCTCGTCGGCGATCAACGCTCGGCACCGAAGGTGGTGCGGTTTGACCGGGATGGCACGAAGCAGGTAACAAAGGGCGCATGGCACAGCGGGAATCTTGTCAGCCACAACGGTAAATACTATACGTCTGCTTCCGCCAAAATCTCTCCGCAGGCGATCCGGGCAGGGTTGTTTGACCGGGACGGGTATCTGCTCCCCGGCACGGCAGGCAAGGCGATACAGGGGCAGCTGCGTGATGGGCGCTGGGTGTATTTTGATATCGCTTCTTCATGGGATCAGCCCCATCTGTATGTCGGAGGAGACTACTACGGCCTTGCCCATTCGTCGGTGCTGGTGCGGGGAGATACTCTCTACTATTTCCGCCAGCGGGGGGATCGCCGGACGCTGTATCGCAACCGTACACCCATAGCGCATTACCGGGGACACGATGGGCATCCGGTGGATGTGGATCGGCAGGGGCGGGTCTATTTCGTCGCACCGAGTTTGCATGGATCGACGGTGTACCGTACTTCAGGGCATGGGATCGAGCGGGTGGTCTCGGGGGATGATGTGACCGATCTGAAACTCATGGATGCCAAGCGGGCACTGGTGCAAACCATCGGGGCGGACGGGTATGCGGTGCGCCGGGTATCACTGCATCCCCACGCAGCCAAGGTGGCATCACTTGATCCGGGATTGAAGCAAGAAAATTTGGGAGAGGGTCATGGCTCCCGGCCGCTATTGGGTGTGAAAAAGGATTATTCTCCGATCACCCAGCTGCGATACAGCAGCCTCACCAGCCTCTCGACATATGACACAACCAAAGGGTATGGCCTCATCCTCGAAGCGGGTTTCATCGATCCGCTGTGGCGCAATGCCCTCTCCTTTGCGCTGGATTATCAAAAAGCCCGCACCCTATTGCAAGCGAGCTACACCAACGAAGCCTCCCCGATCCATTTTGGTGGAAGTGTGACGCGGGCAGCGCACCGCCGGGGCAAAGAGGGAAATGGGTACCGGGATTGGGGCTACAGTGCGTATCTGCGTTGGCCGTTTTTGGCGACGGGGTACTGGCGGGGATCGGCGAAGCT
>JALVQH010000363.1 GCA_027031505.1 Campylobacteraceae bacterium
GATAAAACAAAACACCACAGGGGCTCTGCTGAAACCAAAAGTTGTCGGTTCACGATATGCTACGGTTAAAATTCTCGAAAAGATTGCCCCTGAACCCATGCCGTTCGAATCAGCCAAAAAAGCTGTCAAAACGCAAGTGCGCCTGCGCAAATCGTCTGAGCTTCTCGAGAAAAAAGCTGCGGAGATGCTCGCGTCAATCGATACGGCGCCTTTGACAACCAGCGATTATCTCAGTTTGGGCAAACAAACCGCCCTCCCGCCCCTTGACCCAAAAGAAAGTTTACAATTTTTACAAAAACTCTTTACAATTTCAGAAAAAAAAGGTATCATTAGGCTGTCAAGTCGTGTCGTAGTTTACAAAGTGATTGATCAGAAGATCGATAATCCGGATAGCAACCTGACAAGAGAGGTGCAGGGCGAGACGAATCAGATCAAGCGGCGTGTTTTTGAGAGCGCATTGTTTAAGCAGCTCAACACCCAGTTTCCTGTCAAGGCATACGTAAAAGGACTCTAATTGAGCAAAACGATCTTAGCTGTCGATGTCGGTTCAACTAAGATCAGTGCCGTCATCGCAGAGGTAGCCGGAGACGGCGGCCTCGAAGTAACCGGCCACGGGTACGCCAAATCCCAAGGGGTCAAAAAAGGGATTATTACCAACATTGAACTGGCTTCACGTTCGATCAAAAAAGCGCTGGGTGACGCCAGACGTATTGCCGGCAACAATATCTCCATCGCAACCGTTTCCATCTCCAACGCTTATGCACGGAGTCTCAACTCCACGGGCATTGTCAATATTCCCCACAAAGACATCTCCATCAAGGAGATCAACCGCGTGATGGAAACCGCCCTTTACAACGCCAACATTCCGAATGAGTACGAAGTGATTCACGTTCTCCCGTATAATTTCAAAGTGGATGATCAAAATTTTATTGAAGATCCTTACGGGATGAATGCCAGCCGGATGGAGGTAGATGTCAACATCATCTTGACGCAGAAATCAAGTCTGAGCAATCTCACCAAGGCTGTCCGATCTTCCGGGATAGAGATTGAATCGATTGTTCTGAACAGTTATGCATCTGCGATTGCGACAATGAACGGGGACGAGAAAGAACTCGGTGTGGCTGTCATCGATATGGGGGGGCAAACCAGCAATCTGATTATCCATACCGGTAATTCTATTCGCTACAACGATTTCATACCTGTCGGCTCCAACCATATCACCAACGACCTCTCCATGGCATTGCATACCCCTCTCCAGATTGCCGAGAATGTGAAAATCCGTCATGGAGATCTGGTCAATAACAGTACAGAGGTGATTGAGCTGCCGATTATCGGGGACGAAGAGAGTCGCAACAACATTTCACTCGAGATTGTCCACAGTGTGATTGCTTCCCGGGTAGAGGAGCTGCTGATGCTCCTCGAAAAATCTTTCACAAAAAGTGCGTTGCGGGAGCAGGTCGGTTCGGGCATTATTCTGACCGGCGGAATGACCAAGCTCAAAGGGTTGCGTGAGTTGGCGCAAGCTGTTTTTCATGGGATGCCAGTGCGCGTCGGTTTCCCCCGGACACTTGGCGGGCTGTTTGATGATCTGAACGATCCGATTTTCTCGACAGTCGTCGGTCTGTTGCTGTACCGGGTCGGTGAACATACCCAGTACGAGATCGACAACGCCCGACGCCTGCTGCACAATAAAAAAGAAGAGGGGCAAACCGAAAAAGACTTAAACAACATCCGACTGGGTCAGAAAGGCAAACCCTCTGATGCGTCGGACGATTTGTTCAGAGGAAAAACAATCGAAGCGCCGGAATGGGGTGACAAGGAGGATGCGGAAGAGCAAAATTTCTCCTTTGATGATCTTCCGCAGCCCGATACGGATAATCAGGGAACCGTAGGTCGCCTTATCAATTGGGCAAAACAACTATTTTGAAGGGAGTGGCAGACATGGAAAATATGTTTGAAATCGAAGTTGAAAAGATCAAATCTTTGACACCGGAAGGGGCAAAGATCAAGGCAATCGGTGTCGGCGGCGGCGGCGGCAATATGATCAACCATATGATCAATGAGGGGGTAACGGGCATCGATCTGATTGTTGCCAATACGGATGCCCAGGCGCTCGACACGTCGCTGGCTCCCTTCAAGCTTCAGCTGGGTCTCAATGCTACCCGTGGTCTGGGAGCCGGCATGATGCCCGAGAAAGGGCGCGAAGCAGCTCTGGAAAGTTTCGATGACATCAAGGAGATGTTGGCCGGAGCAGATATTGTCTTTATCTCTGCCGGGATGGGCGGAGGTACCGGAACCGGAGCAGCACCCATTGTTGCCCAGGCTGCCAAAGAGGTTGGAGCCTTGACCGTGTCGGTGGTGACCAGTCCATTCAAGTTCGAAGGGCGCAAACGCACCAAGCTGGCCAAAATCGGCCTCGAGGAGCTCAAGCGCGAGAGCGATTCGATCGTCGTGATTCCCAACGAAAAGCTTTTGACCATTGTTGAAAAAAACCTTGGGATCAAGGAGAGTTTTCGATTGGTCGATGATGTCCTTGCTCAGGCTGTTGGCGGTATATCAAATGTAATTCTCTCCCACGGCCCCAATGATATCAACCTTGACTTTGCAGATGTTCGTACCGTAATGAGTCACCGGGGACTGGCTCTCATGGGTGCCGGGAGCAGCGCAGGTGCCAA
>JALVQH010000364.1 GCA_027031505.1 Campylobacteraceae bacterium
TTCGTGATTCGTAATTCGTAATTCGTGATTCGTGATTCGTGAGGGGGACGCGACTTCAGTCGCGTTTGGTTGATGGTCATTTGTTGATGGTTGATAGTAGATGGTATAAGGAGTGACGATGCATGGGATTTATGCCGCTCTGATGATCGGAATCGTGGCCGGTATCGTGGATGTGCTGCCGATGGTGTGGCAGAAAATGCCGTGGCGTGCCAATGTTTCGGCGTTTGCACACTGGGTGGCACTTGGGGTGGTGATCCCCTATGTCGACTGGGGGATCGCTTCCTGGCTCAAAGGGGCGCTTGTCGCTCTGCTGTTTGCGGTTCCGATCCTCCTGATCGTGACCGATACAGATTCAAAAGCTATAATCCCCATTACAGTCATGTCGCTGCTTCTTGGTGCCGGTGTCGGATGGGCGGGGGCGGTGTTTGTCTGAGATCGGATCGCTGTTTCGTGCCTTTTATCGGGCGTTTCCTTTTCTTGAGATCGATCCGCTGATCGAGTATTTCGCTGTGTTTGGCGGGATGGGGGATCAGGTGGTGCTCGATCCCTTCAGCGGGCTTGAGGCCAATATCGAGACGCAAATCCTATCCCATTTTGACGAGACGCTGATGTGGATTACCCCCTCGTATTTGATGGACGATCCCTACCGTAAGCTTCTCATTGCCGTCGCACGCGGCGACGGCAAACTCCTCAATATCTTCCGCCGTGCCGGTCTGAGTGAAACGGTGGGAGGCAGCCTCCTGCATGAGCTTGAATCGCTGGGTATCCTGCGGATCGAAGCGTCCCGGGAACCCCCCGTACGACGCGGACGCAAAAACCAGCCTGTCCCCAAAGAGCTCCGCGGCTACCGTATCCAGGCCAAAGCCCGTTTCGTCCGTCCGTTTCACCGCTTCTGGTTCGGGTTCGTTGCTCCATACGCCCGGGAGCTGGAACAGGGGGAGTTTTCCCGCTTCTGGGACAATTACCGCCGTCACCGTGACCGGGCGCTCTCGCTGATCTTCGAGCACCTCTCCGAAGCGCTGCTGGTGCATACGCTCGCCGACAATGATCCGGTTCTCTCCAGTGGCAGCTGGTGGGATCGCCGCAGCGAATACGATCTCCTCCTCGTCACCCGAAGCGGTCGCCTGATCCTCGGCGAATGCAAATACACCGGCCGCGCCGTCACCAAAAGGGAACTCACCAAACTCCAGGACAAAGCCGCGCAGACCGGCCTCCGCGTCGACACCTACGCCCTCTTTTCCCGCAACGGCTTCTCCAAAGAGCTCTCGGGGATGGCGGGGGAGGGGTTGATGTTGTTCGGGATTGAGGAGTTTGGGAAATTGGTTGATGGTTGATGGTTGATGGTTGATTGTGAGAGGTGAGAGGTGAGAGGTGAGAGGTGAGAGGTGAGAGGTGAGAGGTGAGAGGTGAGAGGTGAGAGGTGAGAGGTGATTGTGGGGTGCATTGCTTAGATTTTGCTTAAAATTGGTCTTTTTTGATAAGAAGGATTCTATATAAGATTTCCGGGAAAGCTAAGGTATATCAAAGGAGAAAAGTTTCAACGTTCACTCCTCACTCCTCACTCCTCACTCCTCACTCCTCACTCCTCACTCCTCACTCCTCACTATTCACTATTCACTATTCACTACTTACTCCTCACCTTTTGCCTCTTCCCTCCGCTCCTTCACCCGTCGCAAATGCCCCTTGTACGTCCGGCTGAAGTCGTGTGTCCCCCGGTCGTTTTTTATGAAATAGAGGTATTTGGTGTGTGCCGGGTGGAGGGCGGCGTTGATGGCAGCAATCGAAACATTGCAGACGGGAGATTCCGGGAGTCCCCGGTGTTTGTAAGTGTTGAAAGTGGTGCGGTCGGTGCGGATCCGTTCGGGGGTGATCTTGATATGAGAATAACGGCCGTAGTTGAGCGTACCGTCCATCTGGAGACGCATATTGCGTTTGAGGCGGTTGTAGATCACCGAAGCGATTATCGGCATTTCGCGGGTGTTGGCTGCCTCCTTTTCAACAATGGATGCAATGACAAGAATCCGTTTCCATGCCTTGGGATCCCAGGTTCCGAGTGTTGTTTCGGCGAGGTGTCTGTAGCGCTTTTCGGTCAAATGTGTCAGCAGACGTATGATCCCTTTTTCGTGCAGGTGCATGGGGACATGATAAGTGTCGGCAAGGATGCCGGCTTCCGGGAAAGGGCTGAAGCGGTGATAATACCGGGCTAACCGGGTGGCATTCATTTCCAGCTGCTTGGCCAGTTGATCGAGAAAGATGGGCGTCGTCTCCCCCGGAATCAGTGTAGTGATCCAGAAGTGGCTGCGGCGAGAGACGAGACGCATGAGCAAATCGAGGCGATGGGCGCGGGTACGTCCAATATAGATCCAGCCTCCCAGCGGTTTCCCGAGAAGAGAGAGTATTTCACGGTCGAGGGGACCGACATCATATCCTTTTTGCATCAGCTGTGCTATAATACCGCCAGCCGAAGCTGGTTTGAGATGAATATTTTTTTGCCCCTCCAGCGGAATTGAGAGATAAAAAAGAAGCCCAATGAGTATAAAAAGAACCATACTTTCTGCCCATCCGCTGATACGCAATGCCTTGCTCATCGTCCCTCTCCTGCTGGTGATCCTGTTTTATTTTCTTCGGGAGGGGATCACCATCGACTCCCTGAATATTGCCCGGTTCCAAGTGCAGGGATTATACCTGAAACTCGATAAGAAACTTGTCGTAAACGTGCAGTATCTCCGGATACCCAAATCTAAAAAAAATGTCGATTTTTCTCAGCTTGAAACAGTTTTGGATCGGATCAAGATCTTGCCGAAATTTTTTCAGTATATTTCACTCGATCGTGTAGATTTTACGGACAACCAGTATCGAATCATTTACCGCGATAATGTAATTTATCTCAGTAGCGATGCCTACGAAGTGGCCGGGATGCTTGCGCGCAGGGGGAAGCTGATCGAAGCAGAGATCCCTGTACTCAATATCAAAAAATACAACCTGCATCTCAACGGCTTGCTTCAGTATGACTACCGGCGGGACATTGTCAAAATGGATGGCAACTATACTCTTGCCGGACTTTCGGGAGCTTTTCACCTCATCCTTACAGGAGAGCAAGCCCGTTTTCACCTCGACAGTCAGCCGATCCGATCTCTCGATCGATTGGCAAAAGTCTTTCATGCCGATGCCGAGACTGCCGAATGGCTTACTGAGCGTATCTCTGCGCATGCGTATCGTCTTCACAGTCTTGACGGCACGATTCGGATCGATGATCGGGGTCTTCATCCCGATACGCTCCATCTCTCCGGCAGAGCCGTTGTGCAGGGGGCACGTGTGCGTTTCGAGGATACGCTTGCGCCGGTTATACTGGGGAGAACAGAAGTGGTCTTGAAGCAGAATGTCCTCTATTTTGCTCCCGATTCACCTACGTATGCAAAGCGGAGTCTCAAAGGAAGTTCCCTGTATTTGACTAACATTTTTGGGTCAAAACCCTCCCGGCTTCACCTGAAGCTCAAAACCGATACCCGATTGGATGCAACCGTCGACCAGGTACTCAAAGCGTACGGTATCTCGCTCCCTTTCCGGCAAAAAACCGGCACGACACAAGCGGCAGTTATTTTGGATCTAATCGTGCACAGCGGAGCAGCAAACATACGAGGAACCATAGCTCCAGGAAAAGGAACCTTTGTTGCCGGAACAATACCGATGGAGATCCGCGGCGGGAAAGTACTGTTTGACAATCACACCGTTTCTTTGCAGGCACTGGATGCCGACACCGGCTGGCTGCGGGTACGCATCTCGGGAGAGATGAAGCTCGATGCTCGGCGTGCCACATTGCATGCGGATGTCATTCGCCTTCGTTTGGGGGAGAGGAATGATCCGTTTTTGCAGATGAAAAACCGAAAAAAAGTTCCGATTCGCATCGAATGGAACAAGGGATGGAAAGCAGCTCTTCCGACATACAAAACCGCCATAACAGGATCGGGCAAAGGGTTTACGCTGGTGTGCAGCGATATCCGGCCGCTGGTGCCATATTTGAAAGGATTGCCTTTTGTCCCCGCTAAGGGCTCGGTACGGGTGAAAACCCGGGATACAGAGCACTACCGCTTCTCAGGCAAACTCACCTGGCCGGAAAGCTATCTGTACGACAAGCAAGGATCCATCACTGTGTATCCGTTTTTCGGAACATATAACGGTGCATCTGTCAGTATCGCGGCTTTGAACAAGCGGATCCGTTATGACAGTGCCCAAAAGTTGCTGCAAATGAATCGCCTCTATATTGACGGGAAAAAAGCCTTAAGCTTTACCGAAAAAAGCACATACAAGCGTGGTCGTATTCACATCAAAGGACGCAACAGTCTGATTCGTTACGGGAAATACGTATTGCTTACCGATCGTTTTGATTTGCGGATCAACGGGAAAAACACGACATTCGTAGCGACCAAAGACGGCGATACGGTGCGCGTCGAGCTTAACGGAGATGCCATCGTGGTCAAAGCCCGGCGCATCAAGGCACCGATGCTGCGGGCACTGATCCATTTCGGCGGGCTTTCCGGGGGACGCTATTCGCTCGATCTGCACGGCAATCTTAAAGGGACACTGCGTGGGGTGATCACGGTCGAAGGGGGCGTGGTCAGCAGTTTTAAAACCTACAACAACATGATCGCCCTTTTCAATACAGTTCCGGCACTCTCTACTCTCTCTGATCCGGGTTTCAGCAGCAAGGGATTTGAGGTACGCACGGGGCGGATCAAGTTTCGTATCGTTAAAAATCAGACTTATTTTGATATGATATATGTAGATGGAAAGTCGGCTGCGATTTCGGGAAAAGGGACAGTGAGCAATGTCAGCGGAGCGATTGATATGGATCTTGCTGTCCGGACAGCACGGGGGATCGGCAAACTCATCGGCTCGCTCCCTATTGTCGGCTACATCCTTATGGGCAAAGACAAATCAGTCACTACCGGTGTCAAAGTGACCGGAACGCTGGACAACCCCAAGGTAACAACCCATGTTGTTCTTGAAACTTTGCTCTCTCCTTTTGAAATGTTTGTTCGTACACTTAAATCACCGGCGCATATTATAAACAAGTAGGAGAGAGGAAGTGTATTAGTCCAGCATAGAAGCCCTTGTCCTCGTGTTTAGGGGTCAGGAACTAAATCCTAAATATGCTGCTTAAATTTCTCCATCAGAAGATGGACGAAAAAGAACTCAAACCAGAAAAGCTAACACCCAAACTCCCGACAAATCATCTCCTCCACCCTTTCAAAACTCTGCGGACTCAGCACGGCAATACGGCGTGCCTCCCGGATCAGTAAACGATCAATTGCTGTGATCTTCGGTACGATGATGACGGACGGTTTTTTGAGCGAGCCTTCTTCGAGGTCGTCGTTGGTGATCGTAATCCCCTCACGGCTGAGGTTGGTTGTCAGCGGGAGGATAAGGACATCGTTCTTGTCGATCGATTTCGTCACCAGCACCGGACGTCCTTTGAACTGTCTGAAATCCGAATACGGCATTTCAATAAAGTAAATCCCCCTTACCATGTACTGTAATCCTCATCTGTATCGTCATAATCGTTCCGACTCAACCCGATAGCAATCCGACCGAAGTGATCCAGTTCATCGTCTTTCCAATAGATCCAGGAACGGTTCTTCGACTCTTCCTCGATTGCTTTAAGGCGATTGTACTCTTCAGTAGAGAGGACAACCGCTTCGAGCCGATTGTTTTTGAGGACACCGATTTTTTCAAGACGGTTATTCTTGATCCCCTTCAGCAGCGAACTGATCTGTTTGGTAAAGTCCGTAATCGAAAAAAGCTCATTCTCAGCATAACGTACCATAAAATATCTCCTTGTGTTACCAAGAAATTTCTTGTAAAATTTCACTGAAAATATTATAGTGTTTTTTTAGGAGAATGTAAAGGCAAACCTGGTGTTAATTCCCCCTCACCGTGCATTCCTCTTTGTTGCATTTCAGATCCGCTTCCAGCACCTTCACCCGCTCTACCACCGTATCGGGCAGCGATTCGTAGGCATCGGCGGAGATCGAACCGTGTTTGCAGTAAAAGAGGATCGCTTTGCCTTTGGGGAATTTTGAGACGTCGATGGTCTGCTTATCCGGATTGTACGGCACGCTGATGGCTCCCTTCAGGTGTCCGGCGGCGTATTGTCTGGCGGGACGCACATCCACGAGCTGCACTCCGGCCGGGATTTTGCCGCTGTTAATCAGCGGAATCGCCCAGCGGGCATCGATCCGGCTTGGATCGTCCGATGAGAGATAGAGTTTCGCTGCGGCCACCGTGACCGGCTTGCCTTTGGGGGTATAGGGGTGTTCGTCGCATCGGCACGGCTTTGGGGTTGCCATGATCGGCAGTTTGTGTCGCTTCCACTCCGGGTACCCCTCACGATAAACCATCAGCTGCGTGTACCCTGCCCGAGCAAACCGCTCCGCCAGCTTCACCGATTTGCCGCACGTGACGCCGTTGCAGAAGATCAGGATCGGGGCATCCTTGCGTATGGGCAACCATTTTTTCATCCGCTTGAATCGCTTCAGCGGGACATTGAGCGCCCGAAGGATCGTTCCTTTGGCATACACTGTCGCATCCCGGGCATCGACGAAGAGGGCATCGTGTGCGTTGTAGTGGATTTTGACTTCTGAGAGGTCAACTATGCGGTAGGATTTGGAAAAGGCTGTACCGGAAAATAAAACAGCCATTACCAAAACTTGTAGTACCCATTTCATTCTCATATCTCCTTTACCTTTTAAACCCAATATTTTGTTGAATTTATCCCCCATTCATGCGACCAAAAAGTCGCATCCCCACAATAAAAGCGTTGCATAGCAACGCATACCAAAACTCCTCACTCCTCACTCCTAATTCCTAATTTAAATGGTGTGCAATTGCACACCCTGCAACCTCTCAATTCTCACTTCTCACTTTCAACCTATAAAGCCCCCGCTTCGGCCACGCTGCCGCTATCGTCACGGCAGCCACGCCGGTGAGCCAATAGACCCACTGCGGGATGGGTACCGGGTCGCCGGTGGCGTAGGAGTGCATGCCGCTGAGGTAAAAGTTGACCCCGAAGTAGGTCATGAGCACGGTGGCAAAGGTGACGAAAGAGGCCACGGCGAAGATATAAGGTCTATCGAGACGGGGGATGAGGCGCAGGTGGAGGATGAGAGTATAGGCGACGATGGTGACGTATGCCCAGGTCTCCTTGGGATCCCAGCCCCAGTAGCGCCCCCACGATTCGTTGGCCCACACTCCGCCGATGAAGTTGCCGATCGTCAGGAGTGAGAGACCGATGATAAGCGCAGCTTCATCAACGGCAATGAGACGATGGATTGCGGCATCGATGTGAGGACGGCGCTCAGGATGACGAAGGAGAAAAAGAAGCAGGACGATATAGCCCAGCACCGCACCGAGCCCGAGGAAACCGTAACTGGCGGTGATGATCGAGACGTGGATGGTGAGCCAGTAGGATTTAAGGACGGGGACGAGGGTCGTGATCTGGGGGTTGATATTGCTCAGGTGAGCGGTGAACATGAAGATCCCGGCGATGATCACCGTCGCGGCGAGCATGAGCAGCGAACGGCGGAAAAACACCACTCCGGCCAGCATCGCCGACCAGGAGATGTAGAGCAGCGATTCGTACGCATCACTCCACGGGGCGTGCCCGCTGATGTACCAGCGCAGCCCCAGTCCGGCCGTGTGCGCCAGAAACAGCACTGCCAGCACCGCCACAGCTCCCCGCCGTGCCCAGACATAAAAGGGCTTTTGCGCTCCCTGCAAAATCTCGGCAAAGCCAAGCAAGAGCAAAAGCATCCCCAGCAGCATATAGATCGCTACGAGACGAGGGAAGAGGTGTAGCCGGTTGTAAAACAGCTCCGCCTTGAGCTTGCCCGGATCGGGAAGAAGTTCGGTGCCGTACTGTTTTTGATACGCGGTGATCCGGGCGATCGCCCGATCCGCCCGTGACCAGTTGGCATCCACGACTGCATCGATAAAGTCGCGGGTCATTCCCTCGACCCTCTTCTGGAACGTCCCGCCGAATTTCTCCATCGCTTCGAGGGGGTTGTACCAGCTTTTGGCCGGGTCGTTCGGGAGCGGATAGATGCGGAAAAGATTGCCGTAGAAGGTCATGTAGATGATGTTGAGCTTCTCATCGAGGGTGATCACTTCGCG
>JALVQH010000365.1 GCA_027031505.1 Campylobacteraceae bacterium
CAGGGGTGCACTCTTTATGCCGGCGATGGTAGCTGTGCGGCACAACATCAAACTCAAAGCCTACTACGAGAGACTCAAAGCAGGCGGCAAACATACGACTGTAGCGCAAGTAGCGGTGATGCGCAAGCTGTTCATCATTGCACATTCACTTTATAAGAGTGGGGAAATGTACAGGGAGGAAGTATAGAGAAATCATCGTCGTAAAAGGGTAAAAATATCGGTAGAATTGTTATGTTTTTATGGGATTTTAAGGTAGCGACTGACCCCTTTATTTTTATTTATGAATGAGGTGTACGGCGCTTTCGTCCCCCCGGAGCGTCTGGCGTTTATCTCCGGCCCTTCGTTTGCGGCCGAAGTGCAGCGATCCCTGCCGACGGCGCTGGTGATCAGTTCGACCGATCTGGGGCTGGCGGAACAGTGGGCCGATGCGATGCCAAATTTTATCAAAGGGTACGCCGATGATGATGTGATCAGCGCCGAAGTAGCCGGAGCGTACAAAAACGTTATCGCGATTGCCGGCGGGGTGTCTGACGGGCTGAATCTGGGCAACAACGTCCGAGCAGCGCTCATCGCGCGCGGTCTGGTCGAGATGACGCGCTTCGGGGTCTCCTTTGGCGCACGGGAAGCGACGTTTCTCTCTCTGGGCGGAGCCGGAGACCTGTTTCTCACCGCCAGCTCAACCCTCTCCCGAAACTACCGTGTCGGACTGGGATTGGCCGAGGGCAAACCGGTGGCGCAGATCATCGAAGAGCTTGGCGAAGTTGCCGAGGGAGTTCCGACCGCCCGTGCCCTGCATGACATCGCCCGGCGCCACGACATTTATCTCCCCATTGCCCGGGAAGTGTACGCGATGATCGAAGAGGGGAAAGACCCGCAGAAGAGCGTGCGGGATTTGCTGGGTTGAGTAATTGGGATTATTGGCAAGCGTAGGTTTTGCCGTTGAGTTTTACGGTTTGCCCACTTAAATTAGTGCCATCTTTTGTAATGGTAACTTTGTTGTTTGTGCATGAGACCGTCCAGCCCTCATCCACACACGTTTTCCCCTCATCGACAAGAACGGTATCTCCGTTGACGGTACAATTGTTTTGGGTCGTGTTTTGGGTGGTATTGTTATCGTTTTGGGTGGTCGTATTGGTCGTTTTTGTCGTATCACTGCTGCACCCGGCCAACACCAAAGCTCCCGCCATTGCTGCAAGAAGCACTCCTTTTTTCATGAACATGCAAAACTCCTAAGTGTAGAATTTGTGTTTAGATTGTTATAATAACAAAAAACAACTTAATAAGGGCAGAGAGGTGCCCGCCACAAAAGTGTGCGGGGTTTGCCGGGGTAAATTTTATTCTTGAATTGTATAGTCAATAGAAGCAGAGTTGTTGCTACTGTCTGTATCTTTGACATCCTGCATGGAAACTTGATATGTCGGAGAAGAGGCTTGGAGCGTTTCGGGGAATTTGACATCGATCCAATACTCATCCGATGTAGTATTTGCATCCAAATCGATGTAATATGGATTAGGAAGAGATAAGCTGTAATTACCAATATCATCAACTCCAGTTTTGAGGGTGATGGAGCGACCACTTGGAAATTCATAAAAGTGATTCTCTCCAGCATTTCTAAATTTAAAACTGTATCGGATGCGATAAGAGTCATTTTTATCTTCGCTGATGTCGATAATGTTATCACTTCGGACAATGGTTCCATTCTTGGCATCATAGATCTTTACCTTAAGCCCTACTACTTGGAAGTCTGTCAATGCCACATACGATTTCAGTTGATAATAATTGTTTGATGTGTTGCTTTCTTCAAATGTGACATTCGCATCCCCTTGTTGATTACTCGTATTAATTCCAACAGGGAAAGATGTATTATTTCCAGAGCTGTAAAAGGTTTTTGTTGTATTGATCTCCAGTGTTGTTTTTTGACCAGGTTGTAAATTTTGCAGATCTGGTAGGTTAAGATTGGTTGATGAAGTATTAAGAGAGAAATAGTATTTCTCCAAAGCCGGAATCTCTTTTTTCCCAACATTTTTGACGGCTAAGCGTATTAAAATACTTTTATTGCGACCTGCCTGAATGGGATTATCGCTTGTAATTTCGTTTCCGTCAGCATCAAACATCTTTCCTGAAAGTATGACAAGATCCGGGTATTGGTCTGCAATCACATATCGGACTTTATATGTCAGTTTGGTTGTGCTGCCAACATGCGCAATGATATCCAAATCATACGATCCGGGAGCAATTTCGCCAGCGGTGCTATCAAACTTCAATTCATATTTCCCATCACCCGTCTTAACAAGTTTGAAATGTGATTTACCGCTTCCTGCCAAAGACAAAGACATGTAAATAGGAGAGACAGAAATGGTGGATACCGGATTGGCACTGAGCGTAATATTTTTTGTTGTTCTCGAAGCAGACGAGGTGCTTACTGTTATATTGTCAATAGTCAAATTAACATCACTGCCTCCACCCTGTGAGTTATCGACCGGTCCGCCGCTGCAGCCGGTCAACAGCAGTGCAACGGCGATTCCCAAACCTGTAAGTATTTTTTTTGTCATCATGTTTCTCCTCCACTGATGATGTAATATGCGGCATTATATCAAAAAAAGCATCAGGATAAACTAATAATTATCGCGTTTCTCTCCAAGGCCAAAGGATCGGGCTTTTC
>JALVQH010000366.1 GCA_027031505.1 Campylobacteraceae bacterium
CCATCTCTTATCTTGTAACACGGACTTTCAAAGTCCATTACATTTCGGGACAGCGGAGTGGTCACAGTGATGCCCATGTTACGGTTGCCAACTCAACCAGCTCGGCCAGTTCAAGCGGCAGCAGCTCTAAGACTGGCATTTCCATCAAAAGCAATGATGCCTTCAAATTCTGGTCGACCATCAAGGATGAGATACACAAGATCCTCGTGACGGCCGGTGATGGGGGAACCCACTACACGAAGGTGGGCGATGCCTGGATAGGACCGGATGGCCAGAAGTGGGAATACAACCCTCTTGAGCCTATCGTTGATCCGGAAGCCGGGATGATTACGGTGACCGGTACGGTGCGCCAGATGAAGCGTGTCAGTCGCTACATTGCTTCGCTGGCCAAGCAGATCAAGCAGCAGGTTCTGATCGATGTTCGGATTTTGACGGTTACGTTTGACAACAGTCATACGACCGGTATTGACTGGTCGCAATTGTACGGATTGCAGAATTTTACCATCGATACCATCGGCCTGCGCGAACACAATGTCAACAAACTGGAATACGACAAAACCGGTATCAAGAAAATGGAGTGGTCTGATGGCCAACCGGTCAATGATCATGTCAGCGCTCTGCAGTTGCGTGGGCACGCCACCATTAAAGATGTCATCCGCTTCCTGAAAACAAAAGGTGAAGTTCGCTCTGTTTCCAGTCCGCGTGTGATGACACTGAGCAATCAACCCGCTTTGATCAGTGTGGGCAAAGAGCTCTTCTACAAATTGAAATCTGCCAGCAAATCGACCGGTGCCGGTGGAAGCAGTACTTCGGAAGGGGAGAAAATCGATTCGGTTTTTGCCGGTATTCTGCTGGACATCACACCGGAGATCGACAAACGCGGGATGATTACCCTCAAAATCAATCCTTCGATCACCGAGACACTGTCACCGATCTCAAACGATGGGGCACGCACCATGCCGCCAGACCTTGTCCGACGCCAGATTGCTTCGGTTATCAAAGTCAAAGATGGCAACCATGCTATTCTCGGCGGTCTCATCTCGACCAAAACAGGCACAAAAGTCAACAAAGTCCCCCTGCTTGGGGATATTCCTCTGCTTGAGTATGCATTCAAACGCGAAGAGAAGATTGAAAGAACCGAAGAACTTGTGATCATTATCACCCCTCATATTGTTAATGGCAGCAAAGGTGTTTCGCTGCAGGATCTTGGCTATTCCCGATTGAAATAATGAGCCGCTACACCCGACCCAAAGCCATCTTCGTCGACGAGATCAACGTCGACAAGTTTATCGAACTGGAGAGTGCACAAAAGGCGTATGAGCAGTTGCACCACAGTATCGACAAGACACTGAAGATGGTTCTCCTTTTCGGGCGTCCCGGCACTGGGAAGAGTCTCTTGCTCAATCGTATCTATCGTGATTTGAGAGATCGGTACGAACTCTATCTCTTTGATACCCCGTCCCTCTCCGGCGATGACTTTTTTCGCAAACTTTTTCTTGTCTTGACCCATCAGGAGATTCCGCAGGGAGCAAAGGTTCCTTTTGGTACATTTGTCGACTATCTTAAGAGTATTAAAGGAACCCGTTCTGTCATCGTTCTTGTGGATGAAGCACAACTGTATCCCAAAGAGATATTGGAGCAGATTCGTATTCTTTCTGATACGGGCGCGATCAAATTTGTGATATCTCTCCACAAGACGGATGAAGAGGAGTTGGTTGCCAAGGAGCATTTTCAATCCCGCATCTGGGAAGTCATTGAGCTGAAAAACGCCACCCGGGATGAACTCAAAACCTATGTACATAAAAAACTCCTGCAGGAAAATGAATTTGAGCGGGCAAATCAAATTCGGGATTCGCACATCCGCTTCATTCACCGATACACCGGCGGGAATTATCGCGAGACAAACAAGATGCTCTATACGGCGTATGAGATCTACGAACATTATGATCAGCACAATCCGTCCAGAATCGACCATAATCGCTTTTCCAGAAAAATATTGGAGATGACGGCATTGAAGCTAGGATATATTCATGTATGATATTGAGAATCTTGAGCGGCAGTGGAGACGCTACAGGCGGAAACAGATAGCGAAGTCGACCGCTGCTGTTACTGTTCTGCTTGTTTTGGCTGTGTCGGTTTTTTTCTGGATAAATCACCACAAAGCCGATCCCAAAAAGGTCGCTGCGGTTTCTTCCGCAAACAGTTCAGCCACTGTCAATGAGGCGCATTCGGAATCTCACCCTCCTTCTCTTTCGCCGGAAGTGCCTTCCATGCGCAATACTCCGGAAGGGAAAAAAGGGTTGGATTTTGCTTTTGGTGATTCAGAGGGATCCGGTCAGGAAGATACCCGGGTGAAAGCCCCCGCTCCCCACATCGATATCGCTGTTACAAAAGAGGATCTCCCTTCAACCGCCAAAGAGATTGAAAGCCGATTTTACTCCGATCCGAGAAAGGATGATGCTCTGTTTCTCGCGCAGTACTATTACAAGAACAAAGAGTATGACAAGGCGGTTATATGGGCACTTGAAACCAACAAGCTTGACAGCAATATCGAAGAGAGCTGGCTGATATTCGGCAAAGCGAAAGCCAAACTTGGAAAGCGGATGGATGCGATTCGTGTCCTTCAGGCATATTATGATCGAACCGGCTCTGTCAAAGCTA
>JALVQH010000367.1 GCA_027031505.1 Campylobacteraceae bacterium
CTCCGATACCGGTCGGGATCCGGGCCGCCCTGCTGGGCACTTATCTCCAGGAGGTCGATCTCCACGGCAGCCGCACCGTCCCCGTCATCATCGAGATCGATCATGTTTACCTTGACGAAGCGATCATCAGCGATCCGGAGAAATTGGAACTCTCTTTTGATCCGGTAGCACGGATGGGCGGAACGTATCGGGCGCTGGGTGAGACGTTGGACTTTTGATCCCCTTTTTGTGTATAATGGAGGTACCCATCATCATACAAAGGAGATCCGATGAAACGTTTAGTGTATATTGCTGTATCTGGAGCGATCCTTTTTGGGATCAGCGGTTGCGGAGAAGCCCTCAATGAGGCAATTAAAAACACAATGTTTGATGCCAACAAAACCTATGAGATCGCTGACAATGCTTCCATTGACTCATCCAACAAAGTTGCCACCAACATCGTCGCGTTAAAAAAAATCACCCTCATCATCCATATGGATCACAGCCGTGCCGGCGACTTGAAAATGACTCTTGTTGATCCAGACGGTACGGGGGTCGTCCTTGCCGATCATCGCGGTGGCGACCACAACATCAGTAACTCCATTATGTTTACCAGTTCAGGTACAGAGGCTCCAATGGTTACGGATACTGATTTTCCAGATAATTACAAATATCAGGCGGAAGGAAATCTGAGTCTCTTCCTTGGAAACAACCCCAACGGCACATGGCATTTGAAAATCACGGATGATGTCAGTAATGGCAAACAAGGAAAACTCAACTCGTGGGTTATGCTCATCAGCGGCGCCCAATAACCTGAAGCCATTATCAAAGTGTCAAACCATGCCTTCCTACGACCCTGCGATCTTCCACCCCGATGCCCCCTCCACCGTCGGAGTCGAGCTTGAAGTGCGCCTCGTCGACCGTGAGACAATGGCACCGGCCAATCGCTCCCCCTACCTTTTCGAACACCTCCCCGAAACCCTCGCTCCCCATATCCACAAGGAGCTCCTCCAATCTATGATCGAGATCGTCACCCCGGTCTGTCACAGCGCCGATGAAGCGGTCGATTTCATCATGGAGGCGCTCCATACCCTCCGTACCCTCGGCGAACCGGAGGGGATTGCGCTGGCCGCACTCGCAGTGCACCCTTTCGAGCGCAAAGAGGACAGCCGGCGCTTTCCTGATCCCCGCTACGATCTCCTCGCCGACGAGCTCCAGATTGTGCTGAAAAACTTTCTCATCAGCGGTCTGCACATCCACATCGCCCTCCCCGATGAAACCGCCGCCATCCGGGGCTACAACGCCTCGATCCGCTACCTCCCCCTCTTCCTCGCCCTCTCGGCCAACTCCCCGTTTGCCCTCGGAGAAGACACCGGGCTCCAGTCGTACCGCAGCAAGATCTTCGAGCGCCTCCCCCGCGCCGGGATCCCGGAGCATTTCGAGACGTATGCCGAGTACTGCACCCTCATCGATCGCCTGTTTGAGAGCGGCACCATCGAGAGCATCAAGGATGTCTGGTGGGATGTCCGGATCCACCAGACCTTCGGCACCCTCGAGCTGCGGGTCTGCGATGCCTTCTACGACCGCGAACGGCTGCGGCTGATCGCCCTGCTTTATCAGGCGCTGATCCGCTACGCCGCCGACCACCCCGTCGAAAAGATGTTCCAGCAAATCACCAAACAAAACAAATGGAATGCCCTCCGCCACGGACTCGACGGGCAATTCATCGACCACCGACACAACGGCACGATCCGCGAAGCCCTCCTCCGGCTTATCCGGGAGATGGAAAAAGCCGGCACCTTTACTCTCCTCAACGCCGAGGACGATGTCGCCAGGCTGATCCGACTCGCCCACGAAGAAACCATCGCCGAAAAACTCCGGAGACTCTACCGAAAGAGCGAAGATTTTGCGACCGTCATCCGGGAGGAGATCGTGGTTTGAATTAGGAGTGAGGAATGAGGAGTTTTGGTATGCTTTTCTTCGAAAAGCTTTTATCAAAAAGGGGCTGGGACTTCAGTCCCACAAAAACATAACACATAATACTTAGCACGTAACACGCAAAAAGGAGCCCAACCCATGAACACCCCAAAAGGCGTCATCGCCGCCGGCGATCCCGCAACCGCCCGAGCCGGGGCGGCGATCCTGCGCGAAGGGGGCAATGCCTTCGATGCGGCACTGGCGGCCATGCTTGCTGCCCCCATGAGCGAACCAATCCTCACCAGCATGGGCGGCGGCGGGTTCATGCTTGCCAGCCGTGCGGGGGAGCAGCCGGTGCTGTACGATTTTTTCGTCGATGTCCCGCCCAATCGCCTTGATGATCCCGAGTTTTATCCTGTTTCAGTGGACTTTGGAACGACGACGCAGGATTTTCACATCGGTACCGCCTCCATCGCCGTGCCGGGAATGGTAGCTGGTATCGATCGAATCCACCGGGATCTCGGCTCCCTGCCGATGCACATCCTCATCGCTCCGGCACAGGCGCATGCCCGCGAAGGGATCACCCTCAGTCCGCTCCAGGCCGATCTGGTTGATCTCGTCGCCCCCATTGTCCAGTCTACCGACGAAGTGCGCGACCTCTTCGCGCCGGGAGGCACTCTCATCGACACCCACCGCCCCTGGCACAATCCCGACTATGCCGACTTCCTCAACACCTTCGCCCGGGAGGGTGCCGAATGGTTCTAC
>JALVQH010000368.1 GCA_027031505.1 Campylobacteraceae bacterium
TTTGCCGAGCAGTGCCCCGGCTCCGCCTGTGGCGCCAAAATAGATCCCGTCGTATTCTTTGCACGCGTCGATGACGGCCTGGTTGCGCCTGCCCTTGCCGATCATCCCTTTGGAGCCGTGAGCCAGCATCGTCGGAGAGTAGCTGTCCATCCGGTAGCTCGTGGTCGGACCCGCACTGCCGATGGGGTCTCCGGGCTTGGGCGGGGTGGGGCCGACAAAATAGATCACGCTCCCTTCGAGGTCGAAGGGGAGCTCTTCGCCCCTCTCAAGCAGCTCAACCAATCGTTTGTGCGCTGCGTCACGCGCCGTGTAGAGGACACCGTTGAGATAGACGACATCACCAGCTTTGAGCTTGCGGGTGTCTTCGCTGGTCAGGGGGGTTGTCAAATGATACGTTGCCATGTGAGGACTCCTTAGAGGGTGATGTGTGCGTGGCGTGAGCTGTGGCACTGGATGTTGACCGAGACCGGCAGAGAAGCGATGTGACAGGGGTTGGATTCGATGTGGACGGCCATGGCGGTTTTCGTCCCGCCCATCCCCATCGCACCGATTCCCAGGTTGTTGATTTTTTCCAGCATGATCTGCTCCATTTCGTTGAGCTCTTCGTCGGGATTTTCGGTGCCGATATCCCGGAAGAGCGCGTGTTTGGAACTGATGACCGCTTTTTCAAACGTCCCGCCGATGCCGACCCCTACGACGATCGGGGGGCACGGATTGCCGCCGGCATCTGAGACCACCTCGGTGACGTATTCGATGATCCCCTCTTTGCCCGCTGCAGGGGGGAAGACACGGGCACGGGAGACGTTTTCGCTGCCACCCCCTTTGGCCGCGTACTCGATCTCGATCTTGTCTCCGGCTACGAGATCGAAGTGGATAATCGCCGGGAGGTTGTATCCGACGGTATCTTTGAGGTTGGCACGGGTAAACGGATGGCAGGTGCTTGCACGCAGATAGCCGTCTTTGTACCCCTGCTCGGTCCCCATGTTGATGGCATCACGCAGGAGGCCGCCTTTGATCCGCACCTCTTCGCCGACACGGACGAAGAAAACCGCCAGTCCGGTATCCTGGCACAGGGGGCGCTCTTCGGTTCTGGCAATGTTGGCATTGTCAAGGATCTGCTCCAGTACCGCTTTGGCGACGGGGGATTTTTCCGTTTTGACCGACGCTTCGAGGGCATGATACATGTCTTCAGGCAGATCGGTACTGCAATGGATGATCAAGTCGCGGATCGCCTTGACCACGGTGTCGAATTCTATTTCGCGCATGGGTTCTCCTTGTTGGGTTGAAATGGTGGGGTTAAAAGTATTGCTTCTCTTTGAGCACATCGATCATGCTTTTGACCGAGCCGACACTTTTGGCGAAGCGTTTTTTCTGTCCTTCGCTCAGGGTCACCTCAAAGATCTTCTCCGCCCCGCCGGCTCCAAGCACCAGCGGCACACCGGAGACTACATCGTGGTAGCCGTACTCACCGTCAAGCAGGATCGCGCAGGGGTGGATCTGTTTGGTATCTTTGAGGATCGCTTCGACCATGAGGGCAGTGGATTTGGCTGGAGCATAATAGGCCGATCCTGTCTTGAGGTAGCCGACGATCTCGGCGCCACCGTGCTTGGTACGCTCGATCACATCGAGGATATCCTCTTCGTCAAGGACATCGCTCAGGGGAACACCCGCCACGGTCGAAAACTTGGGCAGTGGAACCATATCGTCTCCGTGTCCCCCCATCACCGACGCCCGGATCTGTCCGGCACCGTATCCGACCTTCTCATAGATGAAATGTGCCATCCGGGCACTGTCGAGTATCCCGGCCATCCCGAGAACCCGCTCACGGGGGAAGCCGCTCTCCTTGAGGGCGACGTAGGTCATCACATCAAGGGGATTGGAGACCATGATGATGATCGCTTCGGGGGCATGTTCACGCACGTCGGCCACCACCTGTTTGGTGATGTCGGCATTGATCATCAGCAGATCGTCCCGACTCATCCCCGGTTTGCGCGGGCTTCCGGCAGTGATCACCACCACATCCGATCCGGCCAGATCAGCCGCCTCTTCGGCGACCGAGACGATCGTGTGGGTACGTGCCGCGTTGGCCGCCTGCGACATATCGAGCGCTTTGCCTTTGGCGATCTCCGGCGCCCGGTCGCGCAGAACGACCTCATGACACGATCCCTTCATCGCCAGTGAATACGCCACCGTCGCACCGACATTTCCGGCTCCGATGATGGCAACTTTTTTCCCTCTGCTCATGATACTCCTTTGTATAAAAAGACGAAGCCGTCCAGAAAAACATATCTCAAAAGCATCCGCTTCTCAAATATGCTTTATGGTTTGGCTTCTTCGACCAGAAAAATCAACCTTTTCCGGCACCGCCAAAAACCATTCTGATTTGGAGGCAGGGCTTCAGCCCTGCACTGCGGGACTGAAGTCCCGCCTCCAGATATTACGTCCCGAAGTCAGATCGCGTCGATGATCCCGTTGAGTGTCGCACTCGGACGCATCGCCTCGGCGGCTTTGGCATCATCGGGGTGGTAATATCCGCCGATATCCTGTGCTTTTCCCTCGATCGCGAGGAGCTCGGAGAGGATCGTCTCTTCGTTGTCCGCCAGCTCTTTGGCGACTTTGGAGAACTTCGCGGAGAGCTCCTCATCGACCGCCTGCTCACC
>JALVQH010000369.1 GCA_027031505.1 Campylobacteraceae bacterium
CAACACCCTCCGAAAGAAGATCCATGCCTGGCTCCTCTCCTGAATCCAACATACCCGATTTGACCTTTTTTCTCGAAACCGACAACACCCCGTTTCTCCTCTACAACCGTCTCGGAGAGATTGTCTATCTTAATCGTGCAGCCGAAATCGTACTCGGCCATGTCGAAAAATCCGAACTCTACCGCCTTGCACTGTTGTATGCACCCAGCGACTTCGGCTCCCGCACGACAGCCATGGAGCTTCAGTATCGGCATCTCAACTTCTATGCCGTCTCTGTTGCTTACCGGGACGAAGAGTACATCGGCATTCGTCTCTACTACCGCCCGCAGACCCGAAGCACAATGGTACTCGACTCCTCCCGTCTGACGATGACCAACATCCACATCATCCTCGAAGCCGCTATCACGCTCTTTTCGCTGGAGAGTGCGACTCGACTCGATCTTTTGACCGATGCTGCGCTCCCGGAATTCAAGCTCGATCAAAATACCTTTTCCCGCCTGCTGCGCAAGAGCCTTCACCTGTTTCGTGCTTCGACTCATCTGCACATCTCCTTGAGCATGGCCATTGGAGAATCCATGGTCATCCGCCGACAACGTTACCCCATTGTCCGCCTTGTACTCGAGGCAGACACGCGTGACAGCAACGAAGAGCGCGATATCAAAACGCTGGCGGAGGAGATGGGTATTGCTCCACTCTTTGAATCCGGTCGCATTCTGTTTGATATCCCTTTCGTCCAGTAGTAATTTTCCTTAAAGTATTTATTAATTACCCATTAATTGATATTGATTGATTATTTTTTAATCACTTAGCTGTATATTATTATATCCTTTCTGTGTTACCATTCCCCATCTCAAACACAAAAGGATACACATGAAGCGAAAACTTCCTGCGCTGCCGGCACTGCTGATGCCGGTTGCCGCCATGGCGGACGACACACTCAGCTCCGGCGATACGGCCTGGATGATCGTAGCGACTGCACTGGTCATGCTGATGACCCCTGCCGGTCTGGCGCTTTTCTACGGAGGATTGACCCGCCGCAAAAACGTCCTCAACACCATCGGGATGAGTCTGATCGCCTTTGCCGTCGGTACCCTCGTGTGGGTACTCGCCGGTTACTCCATCGCTTTCGGTGAAGGGGACTACATCGGGACGGGCAAGCTCTTCCTCAGCGGGATCACCGACAAGAGCCTCAGCGGGACGATCCCCGAGCTGCTTTTCGTCGCTTTCCAGGGAACCTTTGCTGCCATTGCCGTGGCCATCGCGTCAGGCTCGATGATCGAGCGGGTCAAATTTTCGACCTATACACTTTTTGCGGCGTTGTGGATTCTGATGGTGTACGCTCCGGTCACCCACTGGGCATGGGGAGGCGGTCAGAGCCTGAACTTCGGCGAAATGGACTTCGCAGGCGGTACGGTCGTCCACATCAATGCCGGAATCGCCGGTCTCGTCGTCGCAGCGATCCTCGGCAAACGCAACAGCTACGGCAAGACGGCAATGCGTCCGTTCTCTCCGATCCTCGTCGTCCTCGGTGCGGCGCTGCTGTGGTTTGGCTGGTTTGGGTTCAACGCCGGGTCTGAAGTCGCCGCAGACGGTGTGGCCGCCAATGCCTTCCTCGTGACAAATGTGGCCGCATCGCTTGGAGTGATCGGATGGCTGGTCATGGAGTATCTGATCTACAAAAAAGCCACCCTCGTCGGTGGCGCTTCGGGTGCGGTTGCCGGTCTGGTCGCGATCACACCCGCTTCGGGCAGTGCCGATATGATCGGGGCGCTGATCATCGGTCTCGTCGGTGGCGCTCTCGGTGCCTTTGGTGTCGCCAAACTCAAAAAGCTGGTCAACATCGACGACAGCCTCGACGCCTTCTGGGTACACGGTCTGGTCGGGATCTGGGGATCGGTCGCTACCGCCCTTTTTGTCGCGCCCTACCTCATGGCGGATGACTACAATATAGGCACGCAGCTCATCAAGCAGCTTGAGGCGGTCGGTCTGACCATCGTCTACAGCGGTATCATGACGGCGGTGGTTTATTTCGTTGTCAGCCTGCTGACCGGAGGCGGGCGTGTCGATGCCGATACCGAGCAGCGCGGTCTGGACGAAGCGGTGCACGGTGAAGAGGCGATCAACCTCTAAGGTGCACAGTTCTGCATGGAGGGATCTTCCCTCTGTCGCATTGGTGTGATACACTACATAAAACGTAACAAGGAAACAGCATGAAAAAAATCGAAGCCGTCATCAAGCCGTTCAAACTCGAAGAGGTCAAAGAGGCGCTCGTCGCCGCCGGCATCGAGGGAATGACCGTCTCGGAAGTCAAAGGGTACGGACGCCAGCAGGGGCACAGCGAGCTCTACCGCGGTGCAGAATATGTGGTCGATTTCATCCCCAAAGTGAAACTCGAAATCTACGTCAGCTCTCAAGAGTACGCAGATATCACCGTCAATACCATCAAAGAAGCCGCCAAAACCGGCAAGATCGGGGACGGCAAAATCTTCGTCAGTGATGTCAACCACGTCGTACGGATCCGTACCGACGAGACAGACGCAGACGCGCTCTAATGAGTGGGTAGTGGGTAGAGGGTAGCGGGTAGAGGGTAGCGGGTAGAGGTTTTGCCTCTGCATTGGTGTTTTCTTCTCCTGTCTGCCTTTTGC
>JALVQH010000370.1:0-2140 GCA_027031505.1 Campylobacteraceae bacterium
ATAATGGTCGTCGGCCTCCGCGAGTGCGCGGAAGGTGTGGATGAGGGTATCCGGATCAGTAGATGGGGCGATCATAGATTACGAATCGGCGGGCGAGGGTGGTCATCTCCTCTTTGATTCTGGCGTGCAGTTGTGCGTCATTGACGTGGTCGAGGACATCGGCAATGCGGGTGGCGATGGTCTCGAACTCCGCCTCTTTCATTCCGCGGCGCGTCAGAGCGGGGGAGCCGATCCGGATCCCGCTGGTGACAAACGGGCTGCGGGTCTCACCGGGGACGGTGTTTTTGTTGACGGTGATCCCGGCAGCTCCGAGTGCCGCGTCGGCGTCCTTGCCGCTGAAGTCTTTGTCGAGGAAGCTCACCAGCACGAGGTGGTTGTCCGTCCCGCCGCTGACGAGATCGTATCCGCGCTCTATGAGCACACGGGCGAGCACCTGGGCGTTGGCTTTGACCTGTTTGGCGTAGGCTTTCCACTCAGGGGCGAGGTTGTGCTTGAACCCGACGGCTTTGGCGGCGATGACGTGGACGAGAGGGCCGCCCTGGAGGCCGGGGAAGATGGCGGAGTTGATCTTTTTGGCGATGGTTTCATCGTTGGTCATGATGATTCCGCCCCGGGGGCCGGCGAGGGTCTTGTGGGTGGTGGTGGTGACGACATCGGCATGGGGGAAGGGGCTGGGGTGCTCACCGGCTGCGACAAGTCCGGCGATGTGGGCGATGTCTGCGAAGAGGTAGGCGCCCACCGCATCGGCGATCTCACGGAATTTGGCGAAATCGATTTCACGGGCATAAGCACTGGCACCGCAGACGATGATGTCGGGCTGGGTGATTTTGGCGATCTCCATCACTTTGTCGTAGTCGATGCGGCCGTCGAGCTCTACGCCGTAGGTGAAGCTGTGGTAGTTTTTGCCCGAGAAGCTGACCCTGGAGCCATGCGTCAAGTGTCCGCCGTGGCTGAGATCCATACCGAGGATTTTGTCTCCGGCTTTGATCAGAGCGGCATACACTGCACCGTTGGCCTGGGAGCCGGAGTGGGGCTGGACGTTGACGTATTCGCAGCCGAAGAGTTCTTTGGCGCGATCAATGGCCAGCTGTTCGACCCGATCGGCGTATTCGCACCCGCCGTAGTAGCGTTTGGCGGGGTATCCTTCGGCGTATTTGTTGGTCAGCACCGATCCCATCGCCTCCATGACGTCGGGGAAAGTGAAATTTTCGGAAGCGATCATCTCGAGGTGATCGGTCTGGCGCTCCAGCTCGGAGGCAATCGCCGCATAGACCTCAGGATCGAACGATTCGATGGCGTAGCTCATGGTTGTCCTTGGATGTGGTTTGGTAAGTGCAATTATAGTTAAAATTGCTTAGATGGGTGCTGTGTGTTTGCGTCGGCTACCCTCGTTCCGACCGTCTCGGTCGGAATACATAGCTTGGTTATTATTGCACTTGCATTTCTCCCGTTGTTCTGCGCCCTTTTTTACGTTAGTCTCTCTCTAATTTTGTCCGGGTCTTGTCTTTCATCCAAAACGGCATATACCCAAATCACATCCTTTTCGATTTTGTAGTAAATCGTATAGGGGAAACGCTTCGAATAAAGTGCGTAGAATCCAAATTTTATCGGGTGAATACCTGCACAAAAATATGCAATGATTCGATATCGGCATTGATACCATCGAGAAAATAGTCGCCTGCTCCATATTGCAAAGATTCATAAAAAAGGACGCCTCTCAGGATGTCTTCCTGTGCTTCGTCAAGAATCTCTATATGCATCCAATGCCTCACGTATATTTTGTTTGGCTTGTTCAAAAGGGATAAAGTTGCTTGTCTCTTTTTGGGCTCTTTTCTCCAGGACTTCTTCATGCCACGCAGGTACAGGATACTCCAGATTATCGCGCTCAAAACTTGCCCAGAGCTCTTCCATAAGGGCTAAACGCTCTTTGACTGACATATGGACTATATCATTTTTGGACATGGATGCTCCTTTTGCTTTTTGTCATTATAGCACAAAATGTTATCCCATGTTCCAGCCCCTTCCGCCCCTCTCGGTCGGAATGCGTGTGAGAGTCATGGTTGGAGATAATGTGATGTCAACTTGCCTGCAGGGTGTTTGCTTCCGCTTTAAGTCTCTCGGCGATCCACACTTTGATGAT
>JALVQH010000370.1:2150-2633 GCA_027031505.1 Campylobacteraceae bacterium
ATACTGTATGCATTCCCACTCGGGAGAGTGGGAACGAGAAAGGAGAGCAATATTTTACCCGCCCTTGGGTAAAATATTGGCTCCTGCGTTTTGTTAGCATTATAATAATGCTTTCCATTTTGGATTGTCGAGACATTCTTGATCTTCTTTTTTTAATTGTTTTAATGCTAAATCATATATGATACCAGCACAAAAACCAATAGATCCAACAATATCTCTTAACTCACTAAAGCTTTTATCATCTGTAATTAGATGCTCATATTTTTTATAACACTTTTTAGTTGTTTCTATCATCATATATTCACATGTTGTTTGATTGACATCATAGCATTGTATATACATTGAATTTTTTTTACAGCTTTCTATTCCAATATAATTTTTGTCTATTATATTCAACAAATACTCTTTTGGTGTTGCACTTTCTTGGCAAACTGCGTTAGACTGGAAAAGTAATATGATATAGAATAAGGTAATTTTTTTCAT
>JALVQH010000371.1 GCA_027031505.1 Campylobacteraceae bacterium
TTCGCGATGAACCACCACCCGGCGATGAAACACATCATGCCGGTGCGCCGTTCGATTGAGCACCGGACGGTCTTTAACATCATGGGACCGCTGACCAACCCCACGGGTGCCCGCAAATACCTTATGGGCGTTTTCAGTCCCGACTTCATCGATACGGTGGCCGAGGTTCTCGTTGCTTTGGACACCAAGAGAGCCTTTGTTGTCAGCAGCGACGACGGGATGGATGAGATCTCCATTTCGGCGCCGACACCGTTTGCCTGGGTGAGCGAAGGGCGGATCGACCGCGGGGTGATTGATCCGCGTGAACATGGTCTCTCTCTGGCACCCAAAGAGGCAATTCTTGGCGGAGAAGCCGCAGAAAATGCAGCCATAACCCGTGCGATCTTTGCGGGTGAAGCGACGGAAGCTCAGCGGGATATCGTCCTGCTCAATGCGGCGTATGCGCTTTTTGCCGATGGACATGTCCGGGATATTCAGGAGGCGCTGGAGATGGGACGGGAAGCGATCGAGAGCGGGGCGGCGGCGAAGCATCTTGACAAGATCGTTGCGTTGAGCAACGCTCTTTGAGTTAGGAATGAGGAATTTTAGTGAATAGTGAATAACGAATAGTGAATAGTTTTGGTATGCTTTGCTTCGCAAAGCTTTTCTTGAAAAGGAGCAGGGACTTCAGTCCCGTTTGATGAGGTTAAAACCCCGACTCTGGCTCCAAAAAAACGTAGCACTTATCACATAACACGTAACACGCGACGAAAGGAGCCCTCGTGACGATCACCGCCTCTCTCGATACGCTTCACACTGTCGTTGATTATCTCCGTCAGACCCTTCCCGATCATGCCGTGGTTTTCCTCCGGGGAGATCTGGCATCAGGCAAAACGACGCTGACACAGGCGATCGCCCGTGCCGAAGGGATCGAGACAGACGTGACCTCTCCGACCTTTTCACTCCAGCACATGTATGGAGATCGGATGCTCCATTACGATCTCTATCGGATCGATATGGAGACGTTTGTTGGGTTGGGGTTGTTCGAAGAGTTCGAGCGTCCGGGCTGGCATCTCGTGGAGTGGGGGAGTGCAGAGCTTGAGGAGCTTTTGCGCCAGGTGGGCTTCCCGCTGTATGAGGTCTCCATTGCCCCGGACAGGGCAGGGCGAGCGTATCGGATTACAGCGCTTCGATGAGGGAGAGGACTTCGATTTTTGCCGGGAAGCCCGGGCCGATGGCTTTTTGGATGAGGCGGGCTTTGACCACGACACGGCGGTTTTGCATTTGCTGTAAACCAAAGGCTTCCGGGTTATCGATCCAGTAGCTTCGACGAGGAGTGTCCAGCTGGAGATGCGCCATTTTCCCTCCGCCACGTACTGATAAAGTTCCGGATAATTCCATGGTTTTCTCCTGAGTTTTGTGTGATGCGGGTGATGCCGTTGGCTTTTGCCCTTTTTTGTGGGCGAGGGAGAGGGTGCTGTCGGCTGATTGAGGTCGTTTGATTCCCGAACAGGCTCCGAGGGTCATCAAAAACGCGAGCAGGAGAAATGGATATACAAATGTTTTCATGGGGTCTTCTTTGCGATTGGGAATGCAGCACGCAGGAAGCTTCCCGCTGCATGGTTGAACCGATGCACCTCCCGAAGGATACCCTTCGGGAAGTTCGATGGAATTTGGTACCTTTTCTGCTTCGGTGAAATGGAGGAACGGTTGCTTTTTTCAAAGCGGTTGGAAATGGTGGTTTGTGTATCGAAAGTATCCGCTTTGGAGTTGGTCAGGAGAAGATAGACATTTTTGTACAGGGTACTTAGATTGAGATCCAGGTTGATGCGTTTTCCGGTACCAAGATACCCGGCATAGGTTTTGGTTCCAGCTGTGACGGTGATATTGAGATCGCTTCCGCTGCTGACGGCAGAGATCCGGGTATCGCTTCCCGTGATGACACCGTTGCCCGTGGGATTCTTCATCACGAGGGTTGCTTCGGTTCCCGAAGCGAGGCTGACAGTGAGCGAGTGGGTGCCGGTCATGTTGTTTCCAACAAGGTAATAGAAATTGCTTTGGGGCGGGATGGCCATTCCGTTGTGTGTGAGCTGGATATCCGGTTCAGGCGTGTAGTTGAAATAATTGATTGAACCCATTTCGTAATTGATGCCGTTGAAGTACGTGGGAATAAAATCGCCAGTATTGTACCGGGGCAGATGATCGGGAAGATCGGTTTTGTCTGAAAGGAGAACTGCTGTACCCCATTCCCGCAGAAGTACATCGAATGTTTTGTCGGTACCGGAAGGGGATTGACGGACAGCTTTGAGGACTGCCCGGTAGTCGGTGTCGGAGTTGTGCATAATATCGTGAAGCAGTTTAGCTCCTCCGTAATTGCGGATAAGAAAGGTACCGAATGAGGAGACTTTACTGTAATCGGGAGTCGTACTTCTCCATTTGGTCAACGAGAGATGGATGCCAGATTGATTGAATATCGGATAGCGCCCATGTTTGTTTCCCGCACTTCCGGCAGAGCCGTCGTCCGAGTCGACATGGCGCGGACCGGGTATGCCAATCCTGGTCGCGACCAAATCTTCGGTAGTTTCCGCCAGCATTTCATCCAGCCAGGTTTTGCTCGAGTTTCCATCGACCAAAAGGATGGTTTTTTGATAA
>JALVQH010000372.1 GCA_027031505.1 Campylobacteraceae bacterium
CCTGCAAATGGTGCAATGCTGCCAAAGCCCACATGCGCAAACACAAAGTACGCTTCCGCGAAATCGACATCACCAAAGACGCCAAAGCGGCCAGAGACTGTGAACGCCACGGATGCCGGGGTGTGCCAGTCGTGATGATCGGATCGCAATGGATCTGCGGATTTGATCAGAAGAAGATCGACAAACTCTTAGGACTCTAAATGAACCCCAACGCCATCACATTCAGCGAACTTCTCCTCAAACTCCAGCAATTCTGGGCCGATCAGGGCTGCAACATTGTCCAGCCGTATGACCTGCCGGCCGGTGCCGGGACGTTTCATCCGGCGACATTATTGCGCAGCCTCGATTCGGAGCCGTGGGCGGCGGCGTATGTGGCGCCCTCCCGCCGGCCGACCGACGGGCGGTACGGGGAGAACCCCAACCGCCTCGGAGCTTATTATCAGTTTCAGGCGCTGATCAAACCTTCGCCGGACAATATCCAGGAGCTTTACCTGAAGTCCCTGGAGTATCTGGGGCTCAACCTCCACGAACACGATATCCGTTTCGTCGAGGACAACTGGGAGTCACCGACGCTCGGAGCGTGGGGGCTGGGCTGGGAAGTGTGGCTGGACGGGATGGAGGTGACGCAGTTTACCTACTTCCAGCAGGTCGGCGGTCTGGCGTGCGATCCGGTAGCCGTGGAGATCACCTACGGCACCGAGCGACTGGCGATGTACCTGCAGGGGGTCGAGTCGGTCTTTGATATCGTCTGGAACCGGCAGGGAGACCGGGTGACTACCTATGCCGATGTCCACAAGGAGAGTGAATACGAATTCTCAAAATACCATTTCGAAGTGGCCGATGTGGACAAGCTTTTCCGGCATTTTGACGATGCGAGTGCCGAGTGCAGGCGGTGCCTTGAGGCCGGGCTGCCGCTGCCGGCGTACGATCAGTGCATGATCGCTTCGCATGCGTTCAATGTCCTCGATGCCCGCAAAGCCGTCTCTCAGGCACAGCGCCAGAACTACATCCTCAAAGTCCGCGAACTCGCTATCGGTTGTGCGCAGCTTTACAAAGAGCAGGAGGCGGAGCGGAACAAGCGGGTGGGACGCATATAACTTTTTTCCATTCAATACTGCCATATCTGTTTTTTATTACCGTACCAACACATAGGTTCAATCTTTTCTGCTGTAATCAAGGTACATTTTCACTGGACCCGGCCATTGAGAATTGAGTCCCCTGAGAAACGTTCAGAGTATGTGTCGGTGCAGCGATAAGATTCATATAAAATAAAATACTGTAGAATTATCCAAAATGAATAATTTTTGTGATTTGGCAAACTTGCATTTTGCTGATGATCGCAAACGACAGAAAGGATAATCGATGCGGCGGTTTGTTTTCTATTTTTTGGATGTACTCTTTGGCTTGGCAGTGATTGCGCCTTTGCATGCAGCCTGCACTCCGGCCGGAACGACCGGGGAGGATACTGCGGTATGCACCGGTACTATAAATGGTAACCAGCAGTTTTATGGCGGAAGCGATCATGTAACATTGCAAAATGCAGCAGGCAATAGCGTATACTGGCTGGATATATCGCCAAAGGGCAATCACGTAACAGACGGCAACGATACCTTTTTTGCCTATAACAGCAGTTTTCGATGGGTTTTCGGGCTTGGAGGAGACGACCGATTCGAAGTATATGACTCCAACTTCAGCAATCTGTATGGCGACACCAACCCAAACTGGGTTGATCAAAGAGGGGACGACACCATTCTCATTGAAGATTCTGTCAGCAATGGCTGGATCCTCGGCGGTAACGATAACGACACTATCACGATACGAAGTTCACGGGTCTCTTTTGTTGCGGCAGGGTATTCGAATACTTTCTCAGACTTGCCGGGGTATCTGGATTATACTCCGTACGATGGCAACGATACGATTGTGCTGGACAATGTTGACTCTGGTGAGCCCAACTATTACTATCCGACCAAACCGGGAACTGTCGAAGGTGGCAAGGGGGACGATATAATCCGTTTTCGTCATGGAGGTCAGGCTTATAATGTATTCGGCGGGTACGGTAACGACCGGATTGTGGTAGAAGATGATATGCTTTTTCATGCCTGTACGTTTACCGATGACCGGAACAGTACGGTCGCATGCGGGATCTATGGTGACATGCCGTATCCCTCTGAAGCCAATGCGTCTACCATTGCCCGACATGGGGATGATACCATCTCAATCCATGCAGGGGATTTGAGAGGTATTATGGTTGATGGGGGACATGGGTCGGATCGTGTTACATTTTTCTCGGGTGTGCAGCTGACTGACACCAACATCTCCGGCGGGGATGACCGCAGTCCGGTTGACGGCTTTGTGGATGTGCTGACATTTTATGGATGGACGGGAGATATCAACGGTTCGCAATTGCCCAATTGGGAGACGATCATTCTGGAAAATGCAAGTGTGTTGACGGTGACCGACACCCATCTTTCGACAGGGGCAGAGCCGGGTGTGGACGGAGGGACGCATTTGCCGTATGGGATGGTAATACGACAGAATGCTGTGTGGAAAATTCCACACGATTTTGATCTCGACGGCAATCTTAAAAATAGCGCAACAATCGATATCCAGACCGACGGAGGAC
>JALVQH010000373.1 GCA_027031505.1 Campylobacteraceae bacterium
GCGAACTTTTGAGTCGTGATCGGAACATACTGGAGCATTGCCGCAGGGCGGTTTGGTGATATATGTTTTCGTCACACGCATAAATCTTTCGTATACATTCCCAAGCTGGAGCTTGGGAACGAGAAAATTGTGATACTTGTTTTTATTGTGTTCATCAATGTCCTGTGGAAGCTATTCAGATTGGGGATATTACAGAAAATACTGTAAGATATGATAAGGTAACAATAAAAACATAACAAATCATTGGAGAGAAATATTTGACCCTGCGGCTCAAATATTTCTCAACTTAACCGTTAGTGATCCAATTAAAAAAATTCTTGTTTGACCTGCGGCAGTAACTGCTCTTTGATCTCTCTAAACGTCTCCTCAAACGCCGCATACGGCTTGCCGTCGGGGTCTTCGAATCCCACATGGATCTTAGGGGTGGGACGGGGGAAGATGGGGCACGTTTCGCGGGCATGGTCGCAGACGGTGACGACGAGATCGAAGGGGATGCCGATGACTGCTTCGAGGTTTTTGGAGTGGTAGCGGTCATCCCAGCAGCCGTGCGCTTCGAGGACTTTGCGGGCGTTGGGGTTGACGCGGCCGCTGGGGGCGACGCCGCAGCTGTACGCTTCGATCCCCTCAAGGTAATAGTTGATGAGGGCTTCACCGATGATGCTGCGGCAGCTGTTGCCGGTGCACATGACGAGGACTTTTTTCATGGGAGGGGTTTCCTTGTGTTTCTGTGGGACTGAAGTCCCATCCCCTTTTACTTGGCTGCCTATTTGGGGCTTGGACTTTAGTCCAACAAACGCGATAGCGTATCACTTCAGCTTGGATGGTTTTTCTTTTTTCTGTGGGACTGAAGTCCCAACCCCTTTTGGTTTGCTGCTCCTTCGGGGCTTGGACTTTAGTCCAACAAAACGCGATAGCGTGACACTTTGATATGGATAGTTTTCTATCCATTCCGTGGGACTGAAGTCCCATCCCCGGACGGGGCTGAAGCCCCCTGCTCCTGTATTCTTCCTACAAAAGGCTCAGCAAAACGATGAGCAACACCGGAGGGGTGACGATCAGACCGAAGCGGCTGTACTGGCCGAAGCCGATCTTGACCCCTTTTTGTGAGAGGACATGGAGCCACAGCAGGGTCGCGAGGCTGCCGAACGGGGTCATCTTGGGACCGAGGTTGCAGCCGATGATATTGGCGTAGGCAAGCGTCTGGTTGGGGATGTCCTGGAGGGCAATGTCCATGATCATGACGGTGGGCATGTTGTTCATCAGGGCACTGAGGATCGCACTGACAAACCCCGTCCCCACTACGGCCACCGGCTGACTCTGATGGTTGAGGGTAAGCAGAAGGGAGTGGAGGTAGTCGGTCAGACCGGCATTTTTGAGCCCATAGACGACGATGTAGAGCCCGATACTGAACCACACCACCTGCCAGGGAGCGGTACGGATGATCTCCCGGGCGTTGACATACCCACCCTTCACCGCGATCAAGAGGAACAGAAGTCCCCCGCCCAGAGCAAACACACTCACCGGCACATGGTACACATCCCCGATGAAATATCCGGCGATCAACAGCAACAGAAAGAGCCAGCTGAATCGAAAGAGTGTTTTGGATGCGAGCACAGAGTCGGGGTCTTTGAGTAGACCAATCTCTACCCGTGCCGGGATATCCCGTCTCAGCAGCAACCATAGCACTCCAATCGAAACGACGGTACTGACGATGTAGGGAAAGATCATGTGGGCAAAATAGGTGCCAAATCCGATGTGAAAATAATCGGCGGTGACGATGTTGGTGAGGTTGGAGAAGACAAACGGCAGTGAGGCGCTGTCGCTGATAAATCCCCCGGCGAGGATGAAGGCGAGGATGGTGCGGGCGTTGAGCTTGAGGATGCGCATTTTGGCCAGGAGGATCGGGGTGAGGATGAGAGCTGCTCCGTCGTTGGCAAACAGGGCTGCCACGAGTGCACCCAACAGCAGGGAAAGGACGAACATCACATGCCCCCTCCCCCCGGAGAGCCGCGCCATCTGGATCGCCGCCCATTCAAAAAAGCCGATGGCATCCAGCACCATCGAGAGGATAATGATCCCCACAAATGCCAGCGTCGCATCCCAGACGATCCCCGTCACCGTCCAGACATCATCCATGCTCACCACGCCTGCCAGGAGCGCTACGATCGCCCCCATCACAGCCGTGGTGCCGATCTGGAGCCCTTTGGGCTGCCAGATCACCAGCAGGAGTGTCACGAGGAAGATCACCGAAGCAAGGATCACTATCTTGCCTCCTCAGCAGGTGCACTGCATGTGACAGAGAGCTCCGGATTATCGATCGCCAGATAGCGGATCTCTTCCAGCACCTGCTGGCGGAAGCGATCCAGCGGAGAGCGGATGCTGTAATACGCCCAGCGCCCCACCCGCTCCACCCGCAGGAATCCGGCATCCTTGAGGATCTTCAGATGCCGGGAGACCCGCGACTGGATCATCCCGAACGCCTGCTCGATGTCGCAGACACACACCCGCCCGTTGTCCCGGATAAACCGGAGGATTTTGACACGCGTCTCGTCGTTGACCGCGCCGATGGTCTGGAGGAAAATATCCATAAATAGCTCCGTTGTTTATGAAATGGAC